>CAYVOR010000018.1:38993-44838 GCA_964452995.1 uncultured Thiobacillus sp. | reverse complement strand
AAGTCGGTCTCGTCGGCGACGAAAATGTCAGGATGCGCGCCCAGCACTTCCTGGGTCAGCGTGGTGCCCGAGCGGAAGAAACCGACCAGGAAAATGGGGGTCGGCTGATCCTGCGGGAAAGCGTGCCCCGACCAGCGCCCCATGAGTTCGCGGTCGAACCCGGCCTGATTGGCCTGGATCAGGCCCGGCAGCAGCGCCAGATTCTGCTGGCTGTATTCCGGCAACGAAGCGGATAACTGCGCCGCGGCCTCGAGATGGGGAAACACCTGCTCGTACGCCTTGAGGCTGTCGAGCACCCGCGCCAATTCCTTGTGGGCGCGAAATGCCTCTCTGGCATCCGGCTGGCCACCGAGGACCGTTTCCAGATGGCGCCTGGCATCCTCATTCAGCCCGGCGTCCGCCTCCAGGCTCGCCACCAGGATCTGCATCATGGTATTTTCCGGAGCGCGCGCCAGGGCCTGCCGGCCAGCATCGAGGGCCTCGGTTTTCCTGTTCAGCTGCGCCAGGGTCACCGCGAGAAGCTGGAACCCGCGAAACCCGGAATCGTTGATCGGCACGGCCTGGTTGAGCAGCTCGAGCGCGCCGGGAAAATCCCCCCATTGCTGCAGCTGCTGGACAACTTCGAGCACGCGACTGGCATCTCCGCTCAGGCGCGCGCCCGCCAGCAGATGCTGGCCGGATCGGCGCAAATGGCGCGCGCCTTCCGCACGCCGCCCAAGACTGCACAATGTTTGCCCCAGCCAGGACATCGCCTGGGCATCTTCGGGGGTTTCCGCGAGCGCCTTTTCAAACCAGTGGACGGCATCCGCGAAATTGCGGGACTGGATGGCGGCATAACCACGCTGCAAGGAATTCGTCATCGTTCTTCGGTCGTGAAATATGCGTTGGGAAACCCCGCCCTCCCTCCCGTTCATCAGGCGGGCGCCCCGATTGCCGATTCTAGCGGATGAACCGCCGCGCCCCTGCACGTACGCAACGTGCGCGGATCAGCGCAGATACCCCTCGTGCTCCAGCTTGAGCAGGATCTGCTGCACCGCTTCGTCGATGCCCAGGCCTGTCGTGTCGATCGCCAATTCGGGCTGTTCCGGCACTTCGTAGGGATCGGACACGCCGGTAAACTCGGGAATCAGGCCGGCACGCGCCTTGGCATACAGGCCTTTGCGGTCGCGCGACTCGCAGGTCTCGATCGGGGTGGCGACGTGGATCTCGATGAAACCACCGACCGCTTCGATCATGCTGCGCACGTCGCGGCGCGTCTGGCGATACGGCGCAATCGGCGCGCAGATGGCGATGCCGCGGTTCTTGGTGATCTCGGACGCGACGAAGCCGATGCGGCGCACGTTGATGTCGCGATGCGCCTTGGTGAAACCGAGTTCGGAGGAAAGGTGGCGGCGGACGATGTCGCCGTCGAGCAGAGTGACGCAGCGCCCCCCCATTTCCATCAGGCGCGCCGCCAGCGCACGCGCCAGGGTGGATTTTCCCGCCCCCGACAGCCCGGTGAAAAATACGGTGAAGCCCTGGCGTTCGCGCGGCGGGCTTTGCCGGTGCAATTCGGCGATCACTTCGGGAAAGCTGTACCAATCGGGTATTTTCAGTCCGGTCTGCATGCGGCGCTTGAATTCCTCGCCGCTCAGGGTAAGCAGACGCGATCCCGCGGGCGCTTCCGATTCCGGCAAGTGCTCGGCGCGGTCTTCCACATACACCATGCGCGGATAGGCGATGAGGCGCACGCCCATTTTCCCGGCCAGTTCCGTCACGGGCAGATCGGCATGCGTATGGGTCAGGTCCTCGCCTCGACGGCAATCGCCGTCAGGCTGGTGCTCACCGCCTGCGATCAGCAGGTCGCAACCATAATTGCGCGCCACGATCGCACGCAACAGCAGCGCGCGAGCGCTTCCCTCGCGCGGGGGAGCAGGCAGCAGCGATAACTGCGTGGTCGCGGCCGGGAAGCGCTCGCGAATGGCGAGGAAGCTTCTCACCAGGCCGAAATACGCCGGCGCCTCGGTGATATCCCCGCCAACCTGCGGATGCAGCAGCAGGTTGGCCTCGTTTTCGATCGCGCTTTTCAGACAGAATTCGAATTGCGCACGATGCATGGGTTGCCGTGCCTGCCAGGCCACCACGCGCCGCCAGCCGCGTCGGGCAAACAGTGCGCGCAGGTCGGCCGGGGTGGCACGCAGGGCTGCAAAATCCGGGTGGGGCGGCAGGGCCACGCCCTCGATCTCCCCGCCCAGATGCCGGATGCCGTCAATGTCCCATGCGTCGCTAACGGTCAATATGGCGAGCATGAAGCCTTCGCCGTCGCGCAGCGCCACCCGGTCTCCTGCTTTCAGATCGGCCGCGGCTTTCTGCTGGCTGGCGAGCGTGACCGGAAGCGGCCAGAACGTGCCGTCGTCGAGTTCCCGGTCCGATTCGACGCGTTCGCATTGCGCGCGCGTCATGAAGCCGGTGAGCGGAGAGTAGGCGCCCGTCATCAGCATTTCGAGTTCGCACTGCTGCCGCCAGTCCAGATCGAGCGAAGGCAGCCCCAGGGCTTCCTGCCTGAGGGCAGCGCTTTTTGCCGGATCGATCAGGTTGACAAGGGTGCCGCCGTAGGGTGCGATCAGTTGATTCACGATTCAGCTCCGGGTAAAGACCGCAAAGGCTATTTATAAATTTCGAAGAAACTAGCAATAAACCGGCCAACGTCGGAGTCGGGCAGATGGTTGATGCCGGCGGCGCCCTTGCGTCCGCCGCCGGTGTCGAACTGGCTGCACAGTTCGTCCGCGCCGGACTTGGCCGCGAGCGGCGCACGCACGCTGACGACATAGCCGCCACCCGGTTTGGCCGTGAGCACGGCGTGTGCCTGCGTAGGCGACTCGACTGCCAGTTGGTTGCCGAATACGCCGGAAATCCGCCGCGCCCATTTTTCGGCTGGCAGTATGAAAATGCGTCCGGCGGCGCGCGATTCCGCTGCATCCACGGCAACGGCACGCGTCATGTCTTCCTGATAGCCGGCCTTCAGCGTTCGATAGGCGGGCGATTCGGCGATGAAGACGAAAGGATCGGCAAACGGGCGCATCTGGCGATACAATTCGGCCGGGTCGTAGAACAGGTCGTCGAGCGTTTCGCCGTACCCGTTGTAATTGAGGCATTCACCCAGCGACTGCAACTGCGTCAGTTGGTCGGCCGACAGGTTCAAAGGCGCGGCGGCCTGCCGCGCCGCCTCGGCAAGATTGTCGCCAAACGCGGCGGTGACCGCCCACGCCAGATGCCGGCCCTGCAGATACCGGTTCACCAGCAGACTGGTGCAGACGTTGGCGTCGGTGTCGATGTGCGGCTCGAAACGCGGATGCACGGGAATATCGCCTGGCTGGTGGTGGTCGAAATAGCGCACATTTGCACCGGCTTCGAGGATCCGGTCCAGCGCATCGCGGTTCTTCGACAGGGCAATATCGAGCACAGTGACATCGTCACCTGCCTGGGCATGAACCCGTTTCAGCAGGCTGATATCGCGCTTGGGACCGGTCACCAGTTCGGAATCGGCAGGGTCGGCGAGGCGCAATTGGTGTAGCGCGCAGAGACCGTCGGCGTCGCCGTTGAAAACGTCAATGAGGGGCATGGCGGGTAGGGGCGTGTCGTTGAGTGGCTCGAAAGTGCGGCCATTGTATGAAGGCTAGTGCGGCGATGACAAGCCCATGCAATACGCTGTAGCGCAGCCAGACGGCAGGCATGGCGGCGTAATGCTGGCGGTCGGCGCTCAACAGGAACTGCAGGGCCGAGAATTGCCGGCCGTACTTGTCGATCGAGCCTGCCAGCCCGAGGTGCAGGAACAGCGCGGCCAACGGCAGCGAAACCAGCACGCCAAGCAGCCGCAGCGTGCGTCGTGCGCCAGTCGCCGGCGAAGCGAGCAAGGCGGAGGCAAGGAACACGATATAGAGCCAGCCGCACAAGGCCGCAAAAGCCAGCGGCTGCGGCGTGGCCATCAGCTCGACGAGATTGTCGGTGGCGGCCTCTACGACCACGCCCCAATAGGCCAGGCCCAGGACCGGAAGCGCTGCCCAGAAATGCAGGGCGCTCAATCGCCGGCCGCGCCAGCGGCGCACGGTTTGCGCGGCCAGATACATCAACGCGCCAGGAATTGCGGCGAGCGCAACCCAGCGCAGCCCGAGTTCCCATCGTCCGGGCCAGCCCAATACCGGGCTGCCTGCCAGATCGAACAGGCTCTCATCCGGTACGGCCGCGTCCAGCAATAAAAAAGCGATCCCGCCATACCCCAGCAGGCCCAGAGGTAATTGCACCAGCCGGGCCGGGCCGGATATCTGCCGGCGCGCCAGCCACACGGGCCAGACAGCCAGCCAATAGCATGCGGCCGACAGCAGCAGTGCCGACAGCCAGGCACTATCCTGCCGCAGCAACTCGCGCACGTTGTACGGCACGAAAGGCGCATGCGCGGCACTCCAGAACAGCGCGCCCAGGCCGCCCACAACGAGCGGCATATGCCAGCGCATTCGTGCCGCCCGGGGAGCGGTCAACGTGTCGGGCTCACCACGAGGAACAACTGGTGGCGTAACGGCATGGCGTGGGGCTCGCAAGATCCGGCGTGCCACGCCATACCCCGCCAGCCCACCCAGCCAGGCCAGCAGCCAGTCGGTGGTGTCGGCAATCTTCTCGGGCAACATCACCTGCCCCAGTTCGATCAGGGCGGGCATCCCTACCAGCGCCAGCATGGCCACCGCGAACAGCGGACCGCGCCAGCGCCACGGCTGGCGGGCCACGCCCCATGCCAGCAAGCCGCCCAGCGGCGCAAAGAACAATGTCTTGCGCAGAACTTCGGTGATGGCCCGGTATTCGGTGCCGAAGTAATACACCTCGAACGGCACCCGTTGCACAAAGTCGAGCCGCTCTTTGACGAACGCGCCGTCGGTGCGGAAATCGAAAGGGAACCAGAATACGAACAGCAACCCGATCATCCATCCCGCCGCCAGTGCGCAAGGCAGCCACGCCCCCCATTGCAGCGGCGCACCGCCGCGTGTTTCGCGTCTGGCCAGACGGCCGCCGACGACGCTGCCCAGCGCCGCGCCAAGTGAAGCGGTCAGAATGTCGGTGACGTCGCTGACGCGAGAAAAGACGAATAACTGCGCACATTCCAGACCGGCCGCGGCGGCCAGCGTCATCGCCCACGCGCGCCATGCACTGCGTGTGCCATCGAGCCGCCACAGCAAGGCCAACGGTGTCCAGATCAGGGCATCGGTAACGATTTCATAGACGGCCGAGGCGGGATCATGCGGCAATTTGCCAAAAGGAATCAGCACGACCATGCCGTCCCGCCATTTATGAAAAATCTCGACCAGGCTGATGGTCAGATCGAGCGGCAGAATGTTGTAAACGACAACACCCGCCAGATAAGCCCAGGCCAGGCGCTCGGCCAACGCTGCGCGGGCATGGTCATGTTGCCAGGTCTGCAGCCAGTCGACAAAGCGCCGGCCCGTCATCCACCAGGCCGCGACACCGATGACACCGCCCAGCGTCTCGGCAAAGATGTCGTTCTGCGACACCGTGCGCTGCGGGAAGAACAGCTGGGTAAATTCAATGCCGACACTCAACACGGTAGCGGCGGGAATCAGAGCCAGCGTGGCAAACAGATTGCGTCGTCGGCTGTTGCCGCCTGTCATGGCGCCCATCCACAGATAAGTCAGCGGAATGAACAGCAGCAGATTGGCGACCCAGTCGGCGCGCGACCCGATTCCGAGCCTGAGAAACGGGATGGCGCCGAACCGTGCCATGGCGACGTCCCACGGCAATGCATGAAACTTGAGCGGCACCAGGCTGCCGTAGAGGACAAACGCGGTGTAGCCCAGTGCGG
>CAYVOR010000018.1:0-38893 GCA_964452995.1 uncultured Thiobacillus sp. | reverse complement strand
AACTTGAGCGGCACCAGGCTGCCGTAGAGGACAAACGCGGTGTAGCCCAGTGCGGTCAGCCACAACAGCGAACGTGGTTTGGGGGAGGGCTGCGTACGATCGTTCATGGCCAGGATGCGTCCAGCGTGTGCTGCAAAGCCGGAGAAATGGTTGCGCCGGGACGCTGCGCCGCTTGCCAGCCGGGGTAGGCCGCCAGTTCGCGAACCAGCCTGGGCGGCAGGCGGCTTCCTGGTGGATGTTTCACCAGCAGGTCGGGGGTCAGTTCCGCTAGGGCACCGTTCAACAGATCAGGCCGATAGGCCAGGACGACGTTGTGCGCCGCCTCACCCCCCCGCAAGGGTGTCGCTGCCGCCACCACATTGGCGATCACACGCTGACGATAGGATGAGCCAGCAGCGTGACGTATCCGGATGCCCGTGCCTGACGCCAGCACGGTGTTGGAAAAAATAGCCATGTCGCGCGGCATCTCGTTGTGCGGCTGGATATGGATCGCATCGCCCGTGCCGTTGATGAAGACATTGTCGTAGAGCGCCAGCCGTCCCTCCGCCTGCAACAAGGCTTCGCCGGGATTGTGCTGGAAAAGATTGCCGTAGACCAGGTAACGATCCTCGCTGCCCGCTCCGGTCAGCGGGAAATGCCCAAGCAGAACGTTGGGACGCGCCTGCGGCCCGAGTAACGCATTCTGTTTGGAAAAAACGTTGTAGCGAATCACCGTATCGTAACGGCCGGCACGACCGGCTGGACGAGCTGTTTGATGCTTGATCTGCAGGTTGTAGCCCAGCGTCCGCGAGATCCGATTGGCCTCGATGAGGCCGCCGATGAACGGATCCGAGCCATCAGAGTCGCCAAGATACATGCCGGTGCCAACGCGCTCGATACGGTTCCCCCGAATCACCCAGCCAAATGTCGGGCATTTGGTGGAGATGCCGACATTCTGTTGCGATGCGGCATGGTCGTGGATGGTGAGATGATCCAGCGTAATGAAGTCGGCAAAATGGCTGTGCCCCTCGGCTTTGATCGCATCCACCGGCTGGTTGCGGCCGTCGAGTTCCAGGCGGCGCAATACCAGATGGCGAACGTCGATCAGGCTGACCGTATTGGCGCCCGGCCTGGCCAGAAAATGCGGCGGCTTGTCAGGCGAGGCGGCCTCGATGACGATAGGCCGGTCGGCTTCGCCGGACAAATTATGCAACGGCAAGCCCCGTCCGTATTCGCCTGCCTCGAGCAGCAAGCGATCGCCCGGCTGCAGATGACGCACATAATCGAGGTAATCCTGTGCATTGGCACGATAATCCGCTGCGGTCGCCGTTCCAGCCAGCAAGCCAAGCCAGGCTGCGCAGACGGCCTGCCGCATTCAGTCGGCCACGTCAGGCAAAGACAGCCCGCTTCTAAGCAGGTCCAGCTTGCCGTAGAGCACACGAGCCATGCCCGCCACGCCCTGCCGGCCGGTATCCATGACGATGTCGGCCACTTCGCGATAGAGTGGATCACGCTGACTGAACAACTCCCGTAGCCGGGCGAGCGGATTCCCGGTTTGCAGCAAGGGACGATTGCGGTCGTGCCGCGTGCGCTCATACAAATGCTCGGGTGTGCCGCGTAAATAAATCACCACCCCGTTTTCCTTCAGCTTGTCCCGATTGGCCGCCGACAGGACCGCCCCGCCCCCCGTAGCGAGCACGATGCCGGACAGACTGGTGAGCTCGGCGATCGCCGCTTCCTCGCGCTTGCGGAAACCCGACTCGCCTTCAATCTCGAAGATGACGGGAATTTTGACACCGGTGCGCGCCTCGATTTCGTGGTCTGAATCGTAGAAGGTGCACCCATAATGCCTGGCCAGCAGCCGCCCGACGGTCGTCTTGCCGGCGCCCATCAGTCCGACGAGGTATAAATTGTCTCGCTTGCTCATGGCGCCATTCTAATTGAGCGCGTCCGGATGGATAGCAACAGGCGCACGCAGGAGAACATCAGGGCGAAAAAAAGCGCGGGACACGCCCGCGCTTTGAATATCAATCTGGATCAGCGCATCGACAGGCGATCATCAATAATTCGCGGTGTCAGGAAAATGATCAGTTCGGTCTTGCTGTTCTGCTTGTTCGTTGTCTTGAACAGGTTGCCGAACACTGGCACATCGCCCAGCAGCGGCACCTTGTTCACAGTCGTGCTCTCGTCACCGTCGTAAATACCGCCCAAGACCAGGGTCTCGCCGTTGTTCACGCGCACTTGGGTCTTGATCCGTTTGGTGTTGATCGCCGGGTTTCCGTCTACAGTCAGCAGATCGTTCACCGCATCCTTCTGCACCTCGACGGTCAGGATGATCGAGTCGTTGTTCAGGATCTGTGGATCGACCAGCAGGCACAGGAAGGCGTCCTTGAACGTTACCGTGGCCGGTGTGCCAAGCGCAGCGGGGGTGATGTAGGGAATCTGAGTGCCATTGAGAATCACCGCCGGCTTCTGGTTCGAGGTCACCACACGCGGGTTGGAAATGATCTTGCCGCGGCTGTCGGCTTCCAGCGCGCGCAACTCCAAACCCAACAAGTTTCCGTTGGCGGGATCCAAAAGACTCATGATCAGATTGGGGGCCACATTAGGTAAGGCTTGCCCTGCACCACTGAACGAACGGGTGCCACTCGCATTCGCAGCCGAAAAATTTAGCCGCGCACCCAAATCACGGCTCCAGTCATCTGTCGCCACGACCACTCGCGCCTCGATCATGACCTGACGGGCCGGCACATCCAGACGCGTGAGTAAGCCACGAATCTCCTGAATCTTGCGTGCCGTATCGGTGATAATCAACGTATTGGTCTTCAGTTCATAGGTTGCACGACCCCGCTTGGTGAGGATTTTTTGATCATCGTCACCCTTGCCTTGCTGTGAGGCCTGTGCTACCGCCGCCCCGCCCAGGCCCTGCGCCTGTGCAGAACAGTTCACTTTGTTGTTGGTCGCAGAGTTAAGGAATGCGCCTGATGCAAAGCCATACAACATCGTTTGCGCTTCATCCGCCCGCATGTAGTTGAGCTGGATGTATTCGGTCGTCAGGGGCTCGAGGTCTGCCACCTGATTTTTGGCCTCGAACTCCAGTTTTTCCTTGGTCATCAACTCATCTTTGGGCGCGATCCAGATCACGTTGCCGTTCGCGCGCTTGTCCAGGCCCTTGGTCTGCATGATGAGGTCGAGCGCCTGATCCCACGGCACATCCTTCAGCCGCAGGGTGAGGTTGCCGGTCACGGTATCGCTGGCGACGATGTTGAGGCCGGTGAAGTCAGCGATGACCTGCAGCACCGAACGCACTTCGACGTTCTGGAAGTTGAGCGAAAGCTTCTCGCCGGTATATTTCACCTTGCCATCGGCCGTTTTCTTCTGGTCATCGTCACTCTTTTTGACTTCGACGATAAAACTGTTGTCGGTCTGGTAGGCCGAATACTCCCAGCCGCCTTTGGGCTGGATCATCATGCGTGTGTTGTCACCCAGGGTATAGGTCTCAACGACTTGCACCGGTGTGCCAAAATCCGTCACATCCAGACGGCGCTGCAGCGCCTTGGGCAATTCGGTGCCGATGAAGTCAACGACCACGCCATTGGACTGCTGGCGAATGTTAATCCCCGCCTGGGCATCGGACAGGGTCGTCACAATGCGTGCCTCGCCGGACGGGCCGCGCCTGAAATCGATGTCGCGGATCGTATGGGGTGCACCGTTCGCAGCAGCCTCGGCAAACCGGGGGCTGACATTCACGGGCGCCGCGCCGGCTCCGACATCGCCCAGGGCGATCAGCAGGGACTTACCGTCAATGCTGGCTTCGTATTCAACCGATTTGTTCAGGTTGAGCACCAAGCGGGTGCGGGTTCCGGCCTGCACCACATTCACGTTCGACAGCGGGCCGAGGTTGGCCTCGACGGTATTGCGGCCAAGCGCATTCCCCGTGTCGGGCAAATCGAGCGCGATGCGCGGCGGATTGCCGACCGTGAAGCCGGCTGGCGTGGCAGTCAGCGCCTCTTTGAGGTTGACGCGCACCACGACCTTGCCACCGGGCAAGGTCGTGGTTTCGACGCTTTGCACAGCATTGCCCGTGGGCGGCGTGTCGGCAGCGCGCACCGCGAACGGCAGCACCAAACCTGTGAATAGGATGGCACCGAACAGGTGGCGGGTCATTTTCTGGGCAATTTTCGGCAATGCTTTCATGTCAGCCTCTTTGAAATTCAGTCCTACAAATCATTCCTGCAAATTCAGGGTGCTGGTACGTTCCGACCAATCCCCGGCGCTATCCTGGACAATTTCACGCAGCGTCACTTCGCTATCGCCGATCTGCGTGACAAGACCGAAATTCTGGCCTATGTAATTGCCCTTCCTGATGTGGTAAATCGTGTTGTCCGGTGTCTTGATCACCGCCCGGTTCACCCCGTTCTGCGACAGCACCCCCACCATTTTCAACGTCTCGAGCGAGAACGCCTCCAAAGGCTCTTTCGGGCGATTGAGATCGGGCTGCATCCCGCCCCCTCCGCCAGTCGAAAGTTTTCTGGGCTTGAAGGGATCAGGCAGATCGAAGGCAGCATAGTTAAACGGCTCGTAAGCCTTCACCTCGGGCAGCGGATCGATTTTCCCTTGCATGTTCTTGCCGGTTTCGGCGACGAATCGGTGCAGATCATCCATATCGCCACTGCCGCAGCCGCTCAAACCGGTGACTATCAATATAATGGCCAGGCGCTTCATTACTTTTGCTCCTTGGCTTTTTGTTTCTGGCTGATGACTTCGTCGTCATCCAGATAACGATAGGTTTTGATGATGGCATCCATGTTCAGCGCGCCATCCTTTACCGGCTGCATGGAAATATCCTGCAACGTCACGATACGCGGCAGTTTGGCGACGTCGCTGACGAAGGCCGCGATGTCGTGGTAGCCGCCCGTCACCTTGACCTGGATCGGCGTTTCGGCATAGAACTCGGATACCGTCTCGCCCTGGGGGCGGAACAGATCAAACTGCAAGCCGCGCCCCAGACCTGCCTGGTTGACGTCCGTGATCAACGCATCCATTTCCTGCTTGTTCGGCAATTGCTTCAACAAGGCGCCGAAAGCCTGCTCGATGTCAGCCAGTTGCTTCTTGTAGGCTTCCAGGTTAATGGCCTGGTTTTTCTTGGTGGTGAATACACTACGCAGTTCGGTTTCCTTCTGCTTCGCCGTATCCAGCGCTGCCATGCCACCGCGCCAGTCAAACCACCAGCCTGCCAGCACTATCACCACACACAACAATCCAAGCGCGGCGAGTTTGGTCGGCAACGGCCAGTCAGCCAGCGACTTCAGATCGAGTTTATTGAGTTCGTCCAGGGTCATGCCTTGCCCCCCTTGTCATTGTCGCTGTCCGGTTGCTGATGCGTCTGTTTGACGTTCAGCACGAATTCGTTGGCACGCAGATTATTCACGGTGGCGGCCTTGATTTCGACCAGGCTAGCCGATTCGAACCAGGGCGAGCCGTCCAGATTCCGCATCAGGGTGGAGACACGCGCACTCGACTGGGTGTAGCCGCTGATCGTGACGACATCGCCCGCCTGCTTGAAGGACTTGAGATAGAGCCCGTCCGGCAGCAGGCGGATCATCTGATCGAACAGGTGAACGACCTCGGTCCGGTTGGACTGCAAGGTCTCGACAACCTGTTTGCGCGCCAGCAACGCCTGCGTCTGTTCGCGGATTTTCTTGATTTCAGTGATCTGGGTATCGAGTTTGGCGATTTCCTGATCCAGATAGGCATTGCGCGCTTCCTGAGTCGACTGTCGCGCGGCAATCACGCTATGGCCCAGGATGACGACCAGTACACCGGTCGCAACGGCAATGCCCAGCAAGGTAGTGAACTGACGCCGCCGGGCGGCGCGCGCAAGTTCGCGGTGGGGGAGTAGGTTAATGCGGATCATTGTGGGTCAAACCTCCGCATGGCGAGGCCGCAAGCGACAAACAGGGAAGGCGCATCGGCGGTCAGGGCCTGTGGCCGGATTTTCGAGCCGACGGCCATGTTGGCAAACGGATTGACCACCATCGCCGGCGTGCCGGTGCGCTGGGCGACAACCTCATCGATGCCAGGAATCATGGCGCCGCCACCGGCCAGCAGGATCTGGTCGACCTTCCGATACTGGGTCGAGGTGGTGAAAAGTTGCAGGGCGCGACCAATTTCCATGGCCAGGGTTTCGCTGTAAGGCTGCAGTACTTCCATGTCGTAGCTTTCGGGCAGCGTACCCTTGCGCTTGGCATTTTCAGCCTCTTCGCTGGTCATGCCGTAGCGGCGCGAGATTTCGTTGTTCAGTTGATTACCGCCGAAACCATGCTCGCGCAGATAGACCGATTCGTTGTCGTTGAGAATGTTGATGTGCATGTTCTGCGCACCCACATCGATGATCGCCACGGTCTGCCCGGCGCCGCTATTTGGAAGCAGATGCGCGATCTGCTCGTAGGCGGTTTGCGTGGCATACGATTCGACGTCCATGATCAGCGCCTTGAGTCCGGCCGCCTCGACAGCCGCGACGCGATCCTCGACCTTTTCCTTGCGCGCGGCGGCAAGCAGGATCTGCAAATCGTCCGGGCTGCTGGGCGATGGACCAAGCACCTGGAAATCGAGATTCACCTCATCGAGCGAGAAGGGAATGACCTGGTTGGCCTCGGCCTCTACCTGATTCTCCAGATCGATACCCTTGAGACTGGCAGGGGCCAGAATTTTCTTGGTAATCACGGCCGACGACGGCAATGCCAGCGCAACGTTCTTGATGCGCGTCCCCAGATTCTTCCAGGCGGTCCGCAACGCATCAGCCACCTGATCAAGATTGGCGATATTGCCGTCCGTCACAGCATCCTTGGGCAAGGGCTCAATGACATAGCGTTCCACCCGCAGCATGCCTTTCCCGGCGTCGGACAACTCCACCAGTTTGACCGCAGTCGTACTGATGTCGAGCCCCAGGATAGGCAGACTCTTGGCAGACAGCCAGTCCAGATTAATATTCAGGTGCAAGAGTTTTCCTTTACACTTCTGTGTGTTGGCGCTTCTTCTTGGAATTATTTTTAGATGCTAGCAACAACACACGGTTTTTAACAGTCTTTTTCTTGCTACATCACCAGAGTTGAACACGTGTGTCCAATTTCCAACACCACTAACGCCTATAATCGTCGGAAACTTTAGGCACCACATGGCAGATTTGAGCAAGCCCGCACAGACATGGGCAATTCCCACGTGCACGTGCGGCAAGCGATGAGTCCATGCGCATGGAAAATAGCGGGTTATCGAGACGGCCCGTCGCCCCTCGCGGGCCTCGATACCGGATGTGGTCGTGCCGAACGTATGACGTCTTCATAAATGAAGGAACCGGATGTTTTCAAAATGGTGGCATTACGCACTGGCATTGATTGTCAGCCTCGGCGTCGTCGGCACGGCTCTGGCCGGACTGGCCGCAGCCCTGATTTACCCGAACCTGCCGCCGCTTGAAGCGCTGACGGACTACAAACCCAAGCTGCCATTGCGCATATTCACGGCTGACGGCGCCCTGCTTGGCGAATTCGGCGAAGAACGCCGGGCTTTCATCTCCATCGATAAAGTTCCGATCTATATGAAGCAGGCGATCATCGCTGCCGAAGACGAGCGGTTTTATGAACATGGCGGAGTGGATACGCTGGGCGTGCTGCGCGCTGCGCTTTCGAACCTGGTATCCGGCGGCGCCAAGGAAGGGGCCTCGACCATCACCATGCAGGTGGCGCGCAACTTCTTCCTGTCGAACGAGAAGACGCTCACCCGCAAATTGTCCGAAGCCATGCTGGCGATGAAGATCGAGCACAGCCTGTCGAAAGACAAAATTCTCGAGTTATACCTCAACCAGATTTATCTGGGCCAGCGCGCCTACGGCTTCGAAGCGGCCGCGCGCACCTACTTCGGCAAGCCGATGCACGAATTGTCCCTGGCCGAATTCGCCATGCTGGCCGGGCTGCCGAAAGCACCGTCGCGTTACAACCCGGTGGTCAACTTCCCACGCGCCAAGGCGCGCCAGGAATACGTCCTGGGGCGAATGCGCGTACTCAAATTCATCGACCAGCCGACCTGGCAGGCAGCCGTCAAACAGAAACTGGTTATCCGCCAGACACGTCAGCAGACAGACATATCGGCGGATTACGTTGCCGAAATGGTGCGCCAGACGCTGTTCGAGAAGTATGGCGAATCCATCTACAGTTCGGGCTACAAAGCCATCACCACGATACGTCGCGCCCAGCAGACAGCGGCCGATCTTGCGGTATGGCGGGGGATCGCCGATTACGACCAGCGCCATGGCTACCGCGGCCCGGAAAACTTAATCAGCCTGCCCGCCGACCAGGACAAGCGCGAAGCGGCCATCGCCAGCGCGCTGGAAGATCTCGGGCCGGTCAGCGACATGCTGCCTGCCGTGGTCGTGAGCGCCACACCCAAATTGATCCGTGCCCAGCTGGAAAACGACACGGTCGTCGATGTGTCGGGTGCCTCGCTCAAGTGGGTGGCCAACTGGGTCGCCGGAAAGAAAGGTCGACAGCTTGCCCCTGGCGCCGTGGTACGCGTGCAGGCAAGCGGCAAGCCGCAGCAGTGGCGTCTCGTGCAGCTACCCGAGGTGGAGGCCGCGCTGGTGGCGCTGGACCCGCACGATGGCGCCATCACTGCCCTGGTTGGCGGCTTTGATTTTCATCGCAACAAATTCAACCACGTGACGCAGGCCTGGCGGCAGCCGGGGTCGAGCTTCAAGCCTTTCATCTATTCGGCCGCACTGGAAAAAGGCTATACCCCGGCCACCATGATCGACAACACGTCGCTCACCCTGAGCGCCGATGAAGCCGGTGGCACCGCCTGGGAGCCGCAGAATTACGATGGCGACACCAGCGGCCCGGTGCGCCTGCGCACCGCGCTGACCAAATCGCTCAACCTGGTATCGGTGCGCATCCTGCAAGGCATCGGGACGAACTACGCACGCGACTACATCCGCCGTTTCGGTTTCGACCCTGCCCGCCACCCGCCCTACCTGACCATGGCGCTCGGCGCGGGCAGCGTCACCCCGCTTCAGCTGGCTGCGGCGTACGGTGTCTTTGCCAACAGCGGTTTTCGCATCACACCCTATCTGATCGACAAGGTCTACGACAAGGATGGCCGGCTGCTGATGGAAGCCAAGCCGCAAACGGTAGGCGCGAACGCCCCGCGCGTAATCGATCCCCGCAATGCCTGGCTGATGACGGACATGCTGCAGGACGTGGTGCGCTATGGGACTGGCGCGCGCGCTGGCCGGCTTGGACGCAGCGACCTGGCCGGCAAGACCGGTACGACCAACGATTCGCGCGATACCTGGTTCGCCGGCTATACCCCCGATCTGGTCGCCGTTGCCTGGATGGGTTACGACCAGCCGCGCTCGCTCGGCCGGCACGAAACCGGCGCGCAATCCGCCCTTCCGATCTGGATGGGGTTCATGGGCCCGACCCTGAAGAACATGCCGCAAAAAGGCTGGGCCATGCCGAGCGGCATCATCGGCGTGAAGATCGATCCGAACACCGGCACGCGTCTTTCCGATACATCGATAGATGAGTTTCTGGGGAATATCCTGGGCACCAAGCCAGACGGCATCGTCGAACATTTTTATCAGGAGTTTCCGCCGCCTGACGCGCCGCCTGCCGTCGACTGGGGTACGGACACCGAAGCGCCCCCGGATCCCGCGACCCCACTGCCCGGAACGCTGCCATGAAACATCAGGATATGCGCCGCCGCATCGCCCATGCTGCGGCACGCATACTGGCCGAAGACGGCAGCCTCGATTACGGCAGCGCCAAACGCAAGGCGGCACGCCAGCTTGGCGCATCCGACAGCGGCAACCTGCCGGACAACCAGCAGGTCGAGGACGCGCTGCGCAGTTATCAGGCCATCTACCAGACCGACGAAACCCGGGCACAACTGGCGCTGCTGCGACAAACGGCTATCGAATACATGGAGCAGCTTGCCGACTTCGATCCTCACCTCACGGGATCCGTGCTGAACGGGACGGCCGGTCCGCATGCCGACATCAACCTGCAACTGTTCACCGATCATCAGAAAGAGGTCGAATTCATGCTGATGAGCCTGCCGTCGGGGTACCAGGCCGGCGAGTACCGTGCCCCGGATACACCCGGACGGATCTTTCCGCGCTTCATGATCGACGATTCACGCGCACGCGTCGACCTGGTGGTCTACCCCGCGTCCGAACTGCGCAACATGAAACGTCTGCAGGCAGACGGCAGCCCGCGACGTCTGCGCCTGCCACAGGTCAGAACACTCGCTGGATCATGATTTCTGCTGTCTGCGCTGGCATAGAAGATGCTGCCCCATCCTCCATGATGCTTATGGGTGAACGGCTGTGATCCGATTTTTCCGGCACTATGTCCCGCTGAATTTATTGCTGCTGGTGCTGATCGAGACCTTGATCCTGGGCGGATCGATCTATGCCGGGGTGAGCGCCCGCTTTCTTGATGGCAGCGTGATTCCGCCCGAGCTCGACCCCCTGCTGCCCAAGGCCCTGACCTTCGCCATCGTCATGCTGGGCTTGATGACCGCGAGCGGACTGTACGACCTCGAATGGCAGGGCGGCGTGCGCGCCTTGTTGCAGCGCCTGGGTCTGAGTTTCGGGCTGGGCCTGGTGACCATGAGCCTGGTGTTTTATTTCTTTCCTGTCATGCTGGTCGGGCGGGGCGCCTTCCTTCTGTCCTTCGGGCTGGCGTTGCTGGGGATTTTGCTCAGCCGCGCCCTGTTCATTCGCTGGGCACGTGTCGGCGCGCTCAAGACCCGCGCCCTGGTAATCGGCACCGGCAGCCGCGCTGCGCATGTCGAAGCCATGCTGACCAAGCGTTCCCGCGCCAGCAATGTCCAGATCATCGGTTATCTGCCGATGGGAGGGAGTCATCATTTCGTCGATCATGCGCGGATTCTCGACACCGAGGAACCGCTGCCCGAACTCGCGCTTCGCCTGCAGATCAGCGAGATCATTCTCGCGGTGCGCGATCGACGCGGTGGCGGCATGCCGGTGCAGGACCTGCTGAAATGCAAGCTGCACGGCATCCGTATTCTTGAATTGTCCAGCTTCTTCGAACGCGAAAACGGCCATCTGCAAATCGATTCGATGAATGC
This sequence comes from uncultured Thiobacillus sp., assembly GCA_964452995.1. Lineage (GTDB taxonomy): Bacteria > Pseudomonadota > Gammaproteobacteria > Burkholderiales > Thiobacillaceae > Thiobacillus. The sequence goes on along the minus strand of CAYVOR010000018.1, from coordinate 27,769 downwards.
CAGCTGGATGATCCTGGCCGAAGGCTTCCACCAGGGGATCGTTCGAGATACCGTCAAACGCCTCTTCGACCTCGTGGTCAGCGCTGCCATGCTGGTGGTCTGCCTGCCGATCATGGCGCTGGCCGCCCTGCTGATCAAACTGGAAAGTCCCGGCCCGGTGCTCTACCGCCAGGAGCGCGTCGGCCAGGGCTGCCGCAAGTTCACCATTCTCAAGTTCCGCAGCATGTGCGTCGATGCCGAGAAAGACGGCAAGCCGCGCTGGGCTGGCCAGAACGACAGCCGCGTGACGCTCACCGGACGTTTCATCCGCCGCACCCGCATCGACGAGTTGCCGCAGATATTCAACGTATTCTTCGGCGACATGAGCTTTGTCGGCCCGCGTCCGGAACGCCCCTACTTCGTGCAGGACCTGACCCAGAAAATCCCCTATTACGGTGTACGTCATACCGTCAAACCGGGCATCACCGGGTGGGCCCAGGTGCGCTACCCCTACGGCGCGACCGACGAGGACGCCATGCACAAGCTGCAGTACGATCTCTACTACGTCAAGAACCACAGCCTGTTCCTCGATCTGATGATCCTGTTCCAGACCGCACAAGTCGTGTTGTGGGGAAAGGGCGTGCGCTAAGCGCACCCGCCCGGGACCGACCATGCCCGATACCCTGCTTCTCCTGGCCGCTGTCGGTTATGGGCTGGCAGCACTCACCTATCTCGGCCTGTCAGGCCTGATCGTCGCCAGTTGGCGCCGCCGTCCCCAAGGCCGCCTGCTGGTGCTCGCAACCGGGCTGAGCACAGTATGGGGAATTTTCTGGGCACTCACGGCCCTGGGCATCCTGCCCCCCCAAGTTGGTCTGGCGGCCGAAGTGGCGCGCAACGGCGCATGGCTGCTGCTGCTGCTGTATATCCTGCATTTGCGCCTGCCCGCCAACGTCGCCCTGCCGGCGCCGGTTCGTCTCATCCGCGCGCTGAGCGGCGTACTTGTCGTCACCCTGCTCGTCGCCAGCGTATACCCCTTCATTGCGCCGACCCAGCCGGTGCTGGCGCGCTGGGCGGGCAATCTGGGGCTGGTTCTGCTCACCGTCATGGGGCTGGTACTCACCGAACAGGTATACCGCAGCACCCGGCCGGAAGACCGCTGGGCGATCAAGTTTCTCTGCCTGGGACTGGGCGGGTTGTTCGTTTACGACTTCTACCTCTACGCCAATGCCGCGCTGTTCAATGTCATGGACGCCCAGGTATGGGCCGCGCGCGGCTACATAGCCGCCCTGGTGACGCCGCTGATCGCGGTCTCCGCCGCCCGCAATCCGGAATGGGCCGCACCGGTCGGCCTGTCACGCAGCATGGCTTTTCATACCGCCAGTCTGCTGGCGGCCGGCATCTACCTGTTGCTGATGGCCAGCGCCGGCTATTACCTGCGCCTGTTCGGCGGCGAATGGGGCAACGTGGTGCAAACCGTCTTCATCTTCGTCGCCGCCATGCTGCTGGTGCTGCTGATGTTTTCCGGCACCTTGCGCGCCCGCTTGCGTGTGTTCCTGTCCAAGCACTTCTTCAGCTATCGTTATGATTACCGCGAAGAGTGGCTCAATTTCACCCGCACCCTCACCGAGGGACAACCCGGCGAACAGCTGTGCGAACGGGCGGTCGAGGCACTGGCCCGGCTGCTCGAAAGCCCTGGCGGCGCACTCTGGATGCGCGAAGGCGACGCCGGGTATCAGCGGGCCAGCCACTGGAACTGGGCAGACCTCCAGGGAACCGAGCCTGCCAATACCCCGTTCATTCAATGGCTCGCTGCCAGACAATGGGTGGTGGACCTCGATGAAATGAAAGTGCGGCGCGACCTGTATGGCGATCTGGATTCACCGGCGTGGCTCGAGCGCGTCGGCAACGCCTGGCTGGTGGTGCCGCTGATGCTGCACGATGAACTGCTCGGATTTGTCGTGCTGAAACACTCGCTGGGCAATGTCACGTTCAACTGGGAAGTCAGCGACCTGCTCAAGGTGGCGGCCCGGCAAGTGGCCGCCCATCTGGCGCAGATGCGCGCATCCAATCAACTGATCGTGGCGCGCCAGTTCGAATCGTTCAATCGCACCACGACTTTCGTCATCCACGATTTGAAGAATCTGATCGCCCAGTTGTCCCTGCTGCTGGCCAACGCCGAGAAACATCAGCACAAGCCCGAATTCCAGGCCGACATGCTGGATACGGTGGCGAATGCGGTCGCCCGCATGAACAAGGTGCTGGCGCAGCTGCGCCGGGGTGGCGATGCGGATCAGGCGCAATCCGTGGCGCTGGCCGACATCCTCAATGAAGCCGTTGCCAGCAAACAGGCGTTCAAGCTGCGCCCCGGCCTGGAACTGCCGCCCGCGTCGCTGCATGTACGCGTCGAGCGCGATCGCCTCACCCGCGCGATCGGTCATCTGTTGCAAAATGCACTGGAAGCCACGCCGCCGACCGGCCAGGTCACGCTGCGCGGCTTCGAGGAAGCCGGACAGGCGATTATTGAAATCGCCGATAGCGGCAGCGGTATGGATGACGAATTCATCCGCACCCGACTGTTCCAGCCGTTCGACTCGACCAAGGGAGCCGGCATGGGCATCGGCGCCTATGAATGTCGCGAAACCCTGCGCGCGCTGGGTGGAAACATCGCGGTGGACAGCACGCCCGGTCTCGGCACCCGCTTTCGTCTTAGCCTGCCACTGAACAACTCTCAATCTACTGGAGGAGACGCCGCATGAGCGACGCCAAACAAAAAATTCTGCTGGTTGAAGACGACCCCGGACTGCAAAAGCAGCTGAAGTGGAGCCTCTCCGATTACGAACTGGTCGTGGCCGCCGACCGCGACAGCGCCATCGCCCAGTTGCGTCGTCACGAGCCCCCGGTGGTACTGCTCGACCTCGGCCTGCCGCCCGATGTCGATGGCGCCACCGAAGGCCTGGCGGCGCTGCAGCAAATCCTGTCACTCGCACCGTCCACCAAGATCATCGTCGTCACTGGCAACCTCGATCGCAGCAATGCGGTAAAAGCGATCCATCTCGGCGCCTACGATTTTTTTCAGAAACCTTTCGACCCTGACGTGCTGACGCTGATGATCGCCCGCGCCCTGCATGTCCATGCGCTGGAAATCGAGAACCGCATGCTCGCTGCCAACCAGCACGCTTCTGCCCTGCAAGGGTTGATTACCAGCAGCGAGCCCATGCTGAAGATCTGCCGCACCGTGGAAAAAGTCGCGCCTGTTAATGCCACGGTATTGCTGCTGGGCGAATCCGGTACCGGCAAGGAAGTCCTGGCACGCGGCGTCCACGAACTGTCGCCGCGTGCCGGCAAGCGTTTCGTCGCCATCAACTGCGCGGCGATCCCGGATACCCTGCTGGAATCCGAATTGTTCGGCTATGAGAAGGGCGCCTTCACCGGCGCCGCCAAGCAGACCATCGGCCGCATCGAGTATGCCAACGAAGGCACGCTGTTCCTCGACGAAATTGGCGACCTGCCGATGCCGCTGCAGGCCAAGCTGCTGCGTTTCCTGCAGGAACGCGTGATCGAGCGTCTGGGTGGACGCGGCGAGATCCCGGTCGACGTGCGCGTCGTCTGCGCCACCCACCGCGATCTCGCCGGCATGATTCGCGAAGGCAGCTTCCGCGAGGACCTGTACTATCGCCTGTCCGAGATTTCGGTCAATATTCCACCGTTACGCGATCGCCCCGGCGACGCCGTATTACTGGCGCAAGCCTTTCTGGATCGCTATGCGCGTGAACAGGGCCGCAACATCCGGGGCCTTACCGCGGACGCACTGAGCGCACTGGAAGCCCATACCTGGCCCGGTAACGTACGCGAAATGGAAAATCTGATCAAACGCGCCACCATCATGGCCGAGGGCAACCAGATCACGTCGGCCGACCTCGGGCTCGACAGCGGCCAAACCGAGCCGCCTCCGTTCAATCTGCGCCATGCGCGCGAGAATGCGGAACGTCTGGCCGTCAGCCGCGCGCTCGCGCACAGCGGCGGCAGCATCGCCCAGGCGGCCGAACTGCTCGGCATCACGCGCCCCACCCTGTATGACCTGATGGCAAAAATCGGCATGAAATAATCCCCTGCTCGATCCCCTTGCCATTCCCACAATAATACTGGAGACCCTCATGTCGCCTGCTTTTCCCGCCCCCCGACTGCTAGCGGCCCTGCTGCTCGGCGCGTATCTGATGAGTGCATGTGGCGGAGAAGACAGCACAACGCTGGTCACCGACGCCCGGACGAAACTCGCGGCAGGCGATTACAGGGCGGCGATGATTCAGCTGAAAAACGCCGTGGCGAAGGATGAAAAGAACGCCGAAGCACGCTTCGAACTGGGCAAGCTGTACTTCACCCAGCTTGATCTCGCCAGCGCGGAAAAGGAATTCCGCCGCGCACGCGAAGCCGGCTACCCGGCCGACACGGTCAACCCGATGATCGCGCGTGCGCTGCTGGGACAGCGCGAATACCAGCGCGTGCTGGATGAACTGCCGGCGCCGGCCGACGGCGATCCCGGCATGACCACGCTGCAAGCGCTGCGCGCCGTCGCCGAACTCGGACTGACGCACAAGGAAGCGGCGCGCAAAATGCTGCTGCACGCCCAAGCGGCCGCACCCGACAATCCCGAGGTACATCTCGCACTGGCGCAGCTGGCCCTGGCCGACCGCGATCCCGGCAAGGCCATGCAGGAGGTCGATGCGGCCTTGCGCATCGACCCCAGGCATCGCGACAGCATGTTGCTGAAAGGCGATCTGCTGCGCTCGTCGGGCAAACCGGCTGAAGCCGCCGCTGTCTATCGTCAAGTGCTGCAGATCGACCCGCGTCATAGCAGCACGATGCTCGCGCTGGCCGGTATCGCCATTTCAGAAAACAAGCTGGACGAAGCCCGCAAGGAAGTCGACTCGGCTTTGAAAATCACCCCCAGCAGCCTGCAGGCGCGTTATACGCAGGCGTTGATCGATTTCCGCGAGAAGAAAACCGAACAGGCGCGCGACCGCCTCGGCTCGGTACTCAAGGCGGCGCCCGATTATGTTCCCGCGCTGCTCCTGGGCGGCACGATCGAGTACACGCTCGGCAACCTGCAAACCGCTGAGGCGCACCTCAACAAGGTGATCAAGGCCACACCGAACAATCTTTATGCGCTACGCCTGCTGGCCGCTTCGCAGCTGCGTCTGGGACGCCCCGACGATGCGGCGGCCACGCTGGCGCCCGCCCTCAGATCAGTTGATCACGACGCCGGCGTGCTGATCGTCGCCGGTGAAATCGCGCTGGCCAAAAAAGACTTTGCCAGGGCCTCGGCCTTTTTCGAGCAGGCCGCGCAGCGCAGTCCCGACAGCGCGGCGATCCGGACCGAACTCGGCATCTCGCGGCTCGGCCAGGGCGACAGTCGCGCCATGGCCGACCTGCAAGCCGCCGCCAGCATGGAGGGCGCCGGCAGCCGGGCCGGCACCGTCATCATTCGCAACCAGCTGGAAAAGAAACAGTTCGACGCCGCGCTGGCCAGCATCGCCGCGCTGGAAAAGAAGCAGGGTGCGAATCCCCTTACCTGGAATTATCGGGGCGCCGCCTATCTCGGCAAGCAGGATGCCGTCCGCGCGCGCGACAGTTTCGAACAGGCACTCAAGCTCGACCCCAAATTCTTCCCCGCCGCAGCCATTCTGGCGCAGCTCGATCTGATGGACAAACAACCCGACGCCGCGCGCCAGCGCTTCGAGCGCATCCTCAACGCCGACCCCCAGAATCTCAACGCCATGCTCGCACTGGCGGATCTGAGCCTGCGCAACCAGGATGAGAAGGCATATACAAGCTGGCTGGGAAAAGCTGCTTCAGCCCACCCGCAGGCCTTGCAGCCACGCGTGGCGCTGGCACGCTACCTGCTGGCCAGGGGCGACAAGAACAAGGCCTTGTCCGCGGCCCGCGAAGCGGTCAATGTCCAACCCGACAATCCCGCCGCCCTCGACCTTCTCGGCACGACGCAACTGGCGCTGGGGGATATTCCCAACGCGCTGGGCAGCTTTCGCAAGCTGGTCGAGCGCTTGCCCGGACAGGCGGCGCCATTGATCAAACTCGCCAGCGCCCAGATCGTCGCAAAAGACCTCCCGGGCGCACGCAAGACCCTGCAGGACGCTTTGCGCATGCAGCCTGATTTTCTGGAGGCCCAGCTGATGCTGGGTGGCGTCGAGATTCAGAGCGCACGATTCGATGACGCACTCAAGCTCGCCAAACAGATGCAGCAGCAGAAACCCGCCGTCCCGGCCGGCTTCACGCTCGAAGGCGACATCGCGTTTGCCCGCAAGGACTACACGGCCGCGCTGACCGCATTCGAGCGTGCGCAGAAGCTGTCGCCCTCCGGCGCGCTGCTGATGCGCCAGCTCCAGGTTTTCAATGCCACGCAACGCCCCGAGACCGGCGAGAAACGGCTCGTCGACTGGCTGGCCACGCATCCCGAGGATACCGGGACGCGCGCCGCGCTGGCGGAAAGCCTGCTCAAACGGAAGCAGTATGCGGCCGCAGCCGAGCATTATCTGATGCTGAACAAGAGCAATCCAGGCAATCTGCTCGTGCTGAACAATCTGGCCTGGACGCTATCGGAGCTGCACGACAAACGCGCGTTGCACTTTGCCGAACAGGCCTTGAAGCTCAAGCCCGACAATCCTGATGTGCTCGACACCTATGGCTGGCTGCAGGTTCGTATGGGCGATGCCGCCAAAGGACTGGGCATATTGAAGAACGCACAAGCCAGGGCTCCTGACGATGCAGCCATTCAATGGCATCTGGCGTATGCGCTCAACATGAACGGCGACAAGGCCCGAGCACGCCAGGAACTCAAGACCCTGCTCGATCGCCGCGTCAGCTTCACGGGTGACACCGAGGCGCGCGCGCTTTATCAACAATTGACCGTTACCCCCTGAGGCTTACATGCGCTCCCACTTCTCACGCATCGCACCGCTCGCTCTTTCGCTCGCCCTCGCGTTTTCCGTGACGGCTCCGTTGTCAGGCTGCGACCGTAGCGCCCGCCTCAGCGTCGAAGAACACATCGAGCGCGCCAAGGATTTTCAGAGCAAAGGTGATACGCGGGCCAGCATTCTCGAACTGAAGAACGCGGTTCAGAAGGATCCCAACAACGCGCAGGCACGCTGGCTGCTAGGCAACGCCTATCTTGAGATGCGGCTGGGCGGCGAGGCGGAAATCCAGCTGGACAAGGCAGTGAAGCTTGGGATCAACCCGAAAAGTGCACGCATCCCGATCGCACGGGCGCAGCTTTATCAGGGTAATTTCCAGCAGATTCTCGACACGCTGTCCGCCGCCGACACGGAGGAACCCGGCATCCTGGTTCAGATTCTGGATCTGCGCGGCAATGCCCTTCTCGGTCAGGGCAAGTATCCCGAAGGCTGCCAACTGTTCGATCGCGCGATCCAGTCGGACCCGTCTTTCGCACCTGGCTATCTGGGGCGTGCACGTTGCGAATACAGCGCAGGCCACGTCGATGCGGCGGTAGCCAGCGCCAGGCAGGCCACCACCCTCGACCCGCATCGGCTGGAAGCCTGGTATCTGCTGGGCGATCTTTATCGCGCCATCAAGCGGCCCGACGACGCACTTGCCGCCTACGACCGCGCACTTACGATCAAGGCCCAGGATTTTGACGCCATTGCCTATAAGGCGATGACCCTGCTTTCCATCAACCGGGTGAAGGAAGCCGAGGCCGAGATCAAGCGCCTCAACACTCTGCGTCCGCACGCCATCCTGGCCAAATACCTGAAGGCCTATCTGTATTACCAGGACAAGAAGAACAACGAAGCCATCAACCTGCTGCAGGAAGTCCTCAAGGACAACCCCGACAACCCACAGGCGAACCTGCTCTATGGCACGATCAACTACGCTCTGAAGAACGACGAAATCGCCCTCTCCAGCTTCAACAGGGTACTCAGTACAACCGAGCTTCCCGAAGCGCGCCTGCTCCTGGCCGCCACCCAGTTGCGCATGGGCGCCAACGCCGATGTGACCAAGACGCTGGAGCCCCTGCTGGCACAAAGGAACAACGCCAAAGCGTTCCTTTTAGCCGGCCAGGCGGCGCTCAACCAGGGAGAATTCGAACGTGGCATGGCCTATCTGGGCCAGGCCAGCACGCTGGACCCGAAAGATACCGTTATCCGCGGCACACTGGCGCAAAGCCAGTTACTTACCGGTGACCAGCAGGGCGTTCAGGGTCTTGAATCCGTCATTACGGCCAACCCGGACGACCCCCAGGCCTATCTGCTGCTTGCGGCCTCGCAGGTCGGCAAGGCCGATTTCACGAATGCTCTGGCTACCCTGCATAAAATGGCCGCCGCCCAGCCGGCCAATGCCCTGCCTTCCGTACTCATGGGCCGCATCTATCTCATGCAGCGCAATCCGGTTGCCGCACGCAAAGCCTTTGAACAAAGTCTGTCGCTGGACGCCGGTTTCCTGCCCGCAGCGAGCGCCCTGGCCAACCTCGACATCGAGGAAAAAAAGCCCGCCGCGGCACGCGAACGCTTCAGGCACATCCTGGCGAAATCGCCCGACAACCTTGGCGCGCTCATGGGCCAGGCGCGTATCGCGCTGGCGCTGGGGGACCAGAAGGGATACGTGTCGTCTCTCGGACAGGCCATCCAGTCGCATCCGGGCGCATTTGAACCCGTCAGCCAGTTGACCCTGTATTACATGAATCAGGCGCACCAACCCGAACAGGCGCTTGAAGTGGCGAAAAAAGCCGCGCATGCCAACAATGGCAATCCGGTGTTTCTCGACAATCTGGGTCTGGCCCAACTCGGTGCCGGACATAAGAAAGATGCGGTCGACACCTATACCAATGTCACCAACCGCGCGCCCAATTCAGCTGTTGCCTGGTACCACCTGGCGTGGGCACAACGGGTTGCCGGAGACATGAATGCAGCCTTGAAATCCCTGCAGAAATCAATTCGCCTCACGCCCAATTATCTTGATGCCCATATTGCCCTGGCCGGTGTATACGCTGCAATTGGCCAACAGGACAATGCCCTGCAGGAAGCGCGTTCGATCCAGACGCTGCACCCGCAGGCCGCCGCCGGGTACAACCTCGAAGCCGAACTTGCCGCACGCTTCAAGAAACCGGATGCGTCCCTGAAGGCATTGGCGCGCGCCTACCAAACTGCACCGTCTTCGGATACCGCAGCGACCTATCATCTGGCCCTGCTGCGAGCGAAAAAAACCGACCAGGCCGCACAGGTTGCCCTGCAATGGCTCAAGCAGCACGCCGACGACAACGTGTTTCGCATGTATCTGGCAGGAACCTATCTGCAAAGCCAGCAAACCAGCCAGGCCATCGCCGAGTACCGGCAGATCATCAAGACCGCGCCGAACCATGTGATGGCGCTTAACAACCTGGCCGCCCTGCTCGAAGAACAGAACGACCCCGCTTCCCGTGATTATGCCCGGCGCGCATACGGTCTGCAGCCCGGCAACCCGGTCGTCATGGACACCTATGGCTGGAGTCTTTTGCTGCAAGGAAAAATCCAGGAGGCAACGCCCATTTTGAAACAGGCTGCCCAGGCCATGCCGAAAGCGCCTGCCGTGCAGTACCATTGGGCGGTCGCGCTGGCCAAATCCGGGCAAACCGTCGAGGCCCAGGCACTGTTACAAGAATTGCTGACCTCGCCGACACGCTTCAATGAGCGCGACAAGGCCGAAGCACTACTTAAAACGATTGAAGCCTCCAGCAAGCGCTAGAAACGCTGAACAAGTCCTTCGACAGGCTCAGGCTACGTCGTGAGCCTGTCGAACGGACGAACGGCTACTTATTGATTTCGTTCGTGGTGAGCCCTTCAGTGAACTCAGGACAGGCTTGTCGAACCCTGTACAAAATCAACTTTCAGCATTTCTCTGGAAACTCGCGCATTCACACGCCACAATTTGACTGAAATTTGGGCGCGTCCTCCTCGCGGGACCGCGTCTGTTTCCTGTTCGAACCGGGACACCGGACTTCAGCGCAGACTGAGTAATCCGGTAATTCGCTGACCAGCCAGTACACAAGCCCTCCAAAACCTTCACGCGCTATATGAGATCGGTCGCACGTTCCATGATGAGTATCAATCCCTGTCATTCAGAACAGGCGATAACAAACAAAAAAAGCCCCAAGGCCTGAGCCTTGGGGCTTTCATGTATACAGCGATCGATCAGGCTTGCTTGCGGCGACGCAGGCTGACACCCAATCCAACCAGGCCAAGGCCCATCAGCGCGATGCTGGTCGGCTCAGGCACACCAAACACGACGTCCAGCGAACCATTGATTTCCTGCGTGCCGGCCACGACAAAAGAGTTCAGCTGACCGGACTCGAACGAAACGTTATAGAACGGTGAGGGGTCAGTGAAATACCCCGAGCCGAGCGCTGTCAGCAGGAAGCTGGTCGACGTGCCGAAGCTGCCGCAGTTGATGCCATTCTGGCAGGTCTGCAGAGTGGGATCCAGCGTGCCCTGGCCGCCGAACAGGGCACCCGTTGCGATCAGATAATCAGGATCGCCGGTATTGTTCGTCGTCCACGCGATGCTACCCAAAGCCGGCTGGTTAAAGGTCGTGTCGCTATTGGGGTCGATCCAGACGTTCAGGCTGCCACCCGCGTTGAACGTGAAGGTGGTCACACCGGCGCCATTGGTCGAGTACGAACCCGTACCCTGCAGCAGACCATACAAACCGTATTGCTGCGGAAACAGCGAGCCAAGCTGGTTGGCAACGGGGGTGGTACCATCATTGGCGACATATTGGCCAGCCTGCCACTTGATGGACGTATCGAACGTTCCCGAGGTTGCAGAAAGCGGGTTGAACGTAACGATTTCAACGTAGTTGCCGGTAATCTTATCGGCCGTAAAGGTGTTGGCCGAGGCACCGGGCACAGAGCCTTCCGTCACCTGGAAGTCGTTAAACACGGCAGCCATGGAACCGGCACTTGCCGTGGCCATGGCAGCAATTAAACCTGCTTGCACCAATTTCAAATTGAATTTCATTTTGCGCTCCTTAGTTGACTTCTGATCCGGGCATTCGCCTTTTTGCCTTGGCCAATATGAAGCACAGCATGTGCCAGATAAAAATTCTCCATACATATCAACAGACTAATAAAAATACCTTCAGCGCCAGGAAGCAAAATGTAAAAAAAACCGACACGTATTGAACTGAACTCAAGTCCAGTGTCGACCTCTTTATACCAAAATGGGATTGAGTGGTTGGAGCTAGCCGGACATGCCTGAGTTTGCCCGATCCGGCCAGGCAGCGAGAATTCGGGTCAGGCGCGTGCGCGCGACAGACGCCAGTTGACGTAGGCGATCGCCAACCGTTGCAGGGGATGGGCGTTGCCGCCCGGACGCCAGACATGTTTGAGTTTTCCGGTGTAGGCATCGAACTGCATGCTGTGTGGCACCGCGCGCACCTTGCCGCGGCCCAGCAGGATTTTCAGGGCTTCGGTGCCGGCCATGCCCGCACACAACTGACACGCCAGACCGGTCGATGGGACGCGTTGCGTCTTGAAGTCGACGATTTCGGGATAGACCAGATAGCTGCGATGAAGCAGTGCAGGGGCCAATCCGACCAGGAAACGGGTCGGCCATTCGTCCTCGGGTGTGCCCTCCAGACGGAAGTAATCCTCGAAGCTCGGCCCATCCGGCAGAAAATTGAGGACAGCCGCGCCCATGCCCAGCGGGACTGCGAAGGTAATCGGAATACCCCGCGCGCGGCAGGCCGCGTAAACCAGACGACGTGCGGGAAAGACAAAGTAATCCAGGCCATCCACATAGAGATCGACGCCATCCAGAAAGGCGTCCACATTGTGTGGCTGAACGCCCTCATTGAATACCCGGATATCCAGTTCGGGGTTGATCTCGCGTGCCAGTCCGGCCATGACCTGCGTTTTAGGCTGTTCCAGGCTACCCAGGGCGGCCCCCGCCTGACGATTGAAATTCACCAACGCGAACGTGTCGAGATCGGCAATGTGAAATTTTCCGACACCCAATCGGGTCAGGGCCAGTAAATGCACCCCGCCGGCGCCGCCTAGCCCGGCAATGGCAATTTTTTTGCCACGCAGACGCGTTTGCTCGTCCGGCGTAAGCCAACCGATGTTGCGGCTGAAAGCCTCATCGTAGTTGAAGGCGGGCACGCCGATCGAACTCAGGTTTCTTCCCGCAGCAAGCGCCCCAGAATCCCTTCCTGGTCATGGGGCGAGAAAAAATATGGGTAGAGGCTACGGTCTCTGGCTGCTTTCCCTTTGCCGCCGAGCGCCTCGATCTTCTGCCGCATATAGTCCAGTTCCAGGTGCATCAGCAGCACCGGGAAATTGACGCGGTTATTCATTCTTTCTTCGCCGATCTGCTTGAAGCCCAGCATCCTTTCATAGAAGGCCTTGTGGCGGGGCACGATCTCAATAATGGCATCGGTACAGTCGTGGATCACGCCATAGAGATAGGCAATGTGAATGAGGCTTGCGAACAATTGCTTGGAACCGATATTTTCGTCGATGGCAAGCTTGCTCAGCTCGCCGACCCGCTTGCCCTGCGCGCGCAGGGCATCGATTTCAGGTTTGTAGATTTCGTCGACCAGCATGCCTTCTTCGGAGTCATAGCCAACGGTGACGGTCCCAACGATTTTTTCCTCATGGAACGACAGAATCGTGATGCGATTGGGGTATTTCTTCAACTGCGCCTTGGGGAAACCGCGCCAGGCGTAACGCTTCTGCACCAGCATGCTGGCATGATTGAATACCTCGTCCTGCTGCGCAAAACGCAGCTTGAAGAGTTTTTCGCCCAGGCGTTCCTCGCGGGTTTCTGACTCCCCTTCGGACAGCGGGCTCAAATCCTTGAGACGATAGGGCGACTCAAAGCTGATGATGGTCCTGTCAAAATCATCAGCGATGCTTCGGCCACGCCCGATCAACTTGCTCAAACTCAGCGTCACCTTGCGCTCCTGACATACCGGGAATATGAAACCATCTCCCACATGCTTTCTATCGGTTCGTGTGACACGAAAGTTTAGTTCCGGGCACGCAACCAGCGCGCGACGTCGCGCGCGAAATACGTCAACACGCCATCCGCCCCGGCGCGTTTGAACGCCATCAAGGCTTCCAGCACACAGGACCGCTCATCCAGCCAGCCGTTTTGCGCCGCTGCTTTCAACATAGCGTATTCACCGCTGACTTGATAGGCATAGGTCGGCGCCCCATACGCGTCCTTGACCCGGCGAATGACATCCAGATAAGGCATGCCCGGTTTGACCATGATCATGTCGGCCCCCTCCTGCAGGTCCATGCCAGCTTCCCACAGGGCTTCATCGCTGTTGGCCGGGTCCATCTGGTAGGTGGCTTTGTCACCTTTGCCCAAATTGGCAGCCGACCCGACCGCATCGCGGAACGGCCCGTAAAAGCTGGAGGCATATTTGGCCGCATAGGCCAGGATACGGGTATGGATATGCCCCGCCTCCTCGAGCGCGGCACGCAGGGCCGCCACCCGTCCGTCCATCATGTCGGAAGGGGCCACCACGTCGGCACCGGCCTGGGCATGGGTCACGGCCTGACGGGCCAGTACGGCCACCGTTTCGTCGTTCATGACATATCCCGTTTCGTCGATCAGGCCGTCCTGGCCGTGGCTGGTATAAGGATCCAGCGCAATGTCGGTGATGATGCCCAGTTCGGGAAAACGTTCTTTCAGCGCCGCCACAGTTCGCGGCACCAGACCCTGGGGATTGAATGCCTCTTCCGCTCCCAGGGTTTTCAGCCCGGCATCGATCACCGGGAACAGCGCCAGCGCAGGAATACCCAATTCCAGGCAGTCCTCGGCAACCGGCAGCAACAAATCAAGCGACAGCCGCTCGACCCCCGGCATCGAACCCACGGCCTCGCGCGTGTTCCGGCCCTCCAGAACAAACACCGGATAGATTAAATCTCCAGGCGTAAGTGTGTGCTCACGCATCATGCGCCGGGAAAACTCGTCGCGCCGCATGCGCCGCATGCGGCGGGCGGGGAATTGGCCAAATGGCAGGTTCACAAAAATCTCCAAAAAAACTTTGCGTGTGGCTGGAACTATTTCCGTATGAGCTTGCTCAATGTAAGTAGGCGATCTTGTATCGTCTCCCGCTTCTCCTCCCTGAGCGGGATGCCTTAATCCCCTTAAGGCATTTTTAGCCCCGATCCCTCCCTTGGTCGGGGCTTTTTTGTGGGCGCCTCGACCATCTGATTCTACTCAACCGGGTTGGAGTGCGTCTGGGGCGCGTGGCCAAACCAGCCCTTGATCACAGCCGCGGCTTCTTCGGCCCCGAGGCGGGAAAGACTGGAAAACAACTGCACAGTGACATTTGCCTGCGACGTGAGTTCCTGTTTGACGCGGCGCAGGGTCAGCGCCTTCTCGCTGTTCGACAGTTTGTCGGCTTTCGACAGCAATATGTGCACCGGTTTGCCGGCAGGCGTAAACCAGTCGAGCATCTGCCGGTCCAGTGGCGTCAGCGGATGGCGAGCGTCCATGATCAGCACCAGGCCCGCGAGCGCCTCACGCTCCTGCAGATAACGCGACAGCAGGCCTTCCCACTTCGCTTTCACTTCCGGAGGCACTTTCGCGTAGCCGTAACCGGGCAGATCGACCAGATAAGTATCTGCATCCAGTTCGAAAAAATTGATAAGCTGTGTTCGCCCCGGTGTTTTAGAGGTAAACGCCAAACGGTTTTTACGCGTCAACAGATTGATCGCGCTGGACTTTCCGGCATTCGAGCGCCCTGCGAACGCAATCTCGGCGCGGCTGTAAGGCAAATCGCGCAGCTGGGCGACCGAAGTATGGAATTGGGCGCGATTGAGCACGGGCTTGGCAGTCATATTAGTTACCGCTAAACTACCCGTTTTCCCAAGTTTTGCAAGCTTCAGGAGCTTTTGATGAAACTCGTCGTCTCTCTGGTTGCCGCCCTGGCCGCCACCTCCGCTTTTGCCATCGAACCTGCTACGGGCCCGGCCAGTAAAGGCGACCCCAAGGCGGCTGAAAGTATCGTCAACCAGGTCTGCGCGGCATGCCACGCGGTGGATGGCAACAGCGCGATCGCTGCCAACCCCAAGCTGGCAGGTCTGAATGCGGAATACATTAACAAGCAGCTCGCCAATTTCAAGTCTGGCGAACGCAAGAATGCGGTGATGAGCGGCATGGTCGCTGGCCTCAGCCCGCAGGACATGCTGAATCTGGGAGCCTACTACAGCGCCCAGCAGCCCAAACCGGACACGTCCAAGGACAAGGTACTGGCGCAGTTCGGCCAGAAAATCTTCCAGGGTGGCGTACAGGGTTCCGGGGTGCCCGCGTGCGCGGCCTGCCACGGTCCGCAAGGCAAGGGCGTTCCCGTTGAGTTCCCCCGTCTGGCCGGGCAGCACAGCGACTACATTTATACCCAGCTGAACGATTTCCGTCTCGGCACGCGCGCCAACGATGGCGCCAAGATGATGCGCACCATCGCCGCCAAGATGACGGATATTGAAATGAAGGCCGTGTCCGCTTATATCCAGGGTCTGCGTTAAAGCGTCACGGTTGTTGCCGATCCATGGGCTACAACCGCGGCTCCATCCTGCGGGTAAACTTATTGGCCGCATTCCAGTCGATGAAAGGGTGACTCGCGTCACCCTTTTTTTGGTGCCTTACAAGGATTCTGCTGCCCCATGAATTCCACGTCCCCGTCATTCGGAAAATCCGTGTTCGAGTTGTTGAGCTCGATGCGTTTTGCGATCAGCCTGCTAACCATCCTTGCGATCGCCTCCATCATCGGGACCGTGCTGAAACAGGCCGAGCCTTACAACAACTATCTCATCCAGTTTGGCCCCTTCTGGTTCGAGGTCTATGAAAAGCTGGGGCTGTACGATGTCTACCACGCGGGCTGGTATCTGATCATCCTGGTCTTCCTTGTCGTCTCCACCAGTGTCTGCATCTATCGTAACGCCCCGAATTTCGCACGCGAAATGAAAAGTTTTCGCGAGAACGTCAGCGAGCAGTCGCTGAATGCATTCAAACACAGGCACGAGGCCACCACCGCCCAGACGCCCGAAGCACTCGCCGCCAGCGTGCAGCGTTACCTCGAGGGCCAGGGCTACAAGGTGAAAAACCTGCCGCGCGAGGATGGCGTGTTGCTTGCCGCCAAAGCCGGTAGCTGGAACCGTCTCGGGTATTTTCTGGCGCACTCGGCCATCGTGATGATCTGCCTCGGCGGCCTGATAGACGGCAACCTGGTATTCAAGGCGCAACAGCTACTGGGCTACAAGAAAATCGAGACGCGTGATATTCCGCAAAGCCAGGTGCCGGCCATTTCGCGTCTGTCACCCTCCAATCCCTCGTTTCGCGGCAGCGTGCAAATACCCGAAGGCTCCAGCGCCGATGTGGTCTTTCTGAATGTGGCCAACGGCTATCTGGTGCAGGATTTGCCTTTCACCGTGGCACTCAAGCAATTCCGCATCGAACATTACACGACGGGGCAACCAAAGAACTTCGAGAGTGACATCGAAATATTCGACCGCTCAGGCAAAAAAATCCGTGAGGCGACGATTGCCGTCAACCATCCGCTGATCGAGGACGGCATCGCAATCTATCAGGCCAGTTTTGCCGATGGCGGCACACGTCTGAGCCTGCGCGGCTGGAACCTGTTCGCGCCGACAGCCTCGTCCTTCCCGATCGAAGGCACCGTACACCAGAATGCCACGCTAACCAGTGCGGGCGGCGACTACACGCTGGAATTCGCCGATTTCCGGCCGTTCAATATCGAGAACATGGGCGGCGACATTGCGCCAGCCGGCAGCACCATGAACGTACTCGGGGGCAGCCCGGTCAGCGACAACAAGCATCTGCGCAACGTCGGGCCCAGCTTCGAATACAAGCTGCGCGATGCGCGCGGCCAGGCGCGCGAGTTCAGCAATTACATGCTCCCGATGGAGCTCGACGGTCGCTGGTACATGATGTCGGGTGTGCGCGACGCGCCGAACGAGAATTTCCGTTACATGCGAATGCCGCTTGATGCCGATGGCAACATCGAGACGTTCATGCGGCTGCGCGGTGCACTGCTGAACCCCGGATTGCGGCATGAAATCGCTGCCAATTTCGCCCGCCAGGCCCTGCCGCAAAATGCTTCGGACGCCGAAATCGAGGGCAAGCTGGCCAACAGTGCAGTTCAGGTGCTGGCCTTGTTTGCCCAAGGCGGGTTTCAGACTTTGGGCCAGTTCATCGAAGAAAAGGTACCCGCCGCCGAGCGTGAAAAAGCGGCAGGCACCTATCTGCGCATCCTGGAACTTGCGGGATTTGAAGCGCTGAAAATCGTCAACCGTCGGGCCAATCTGCCTTTACCCAAGGCCGACGACGCTACCGGCTGGCTGGTCCGCGACACGCTCAACAGCGTGAGCGACATGTTCGTCTACGACGCGCCAATTTATTTGCAACTGATGCATTATGACGAGGTCAAAGCGAGCGGCCTGCAACTCACGCGGGCGCCCGGGAAAAATGTAGTCTATCTGGGTTCGTTTTTGCTGACTCTCGGCGTATTCTTCATGCTCTTTGTGCGCGAACGCCGGGTCTGGCTACGCGTCAAATCAGGTCACGCCCTGCTGGCCATGTCGTCAGCCAAGCACACGATCGATTTTGAAAAAGAATTCGTCCAACACGCCCAGGCGCTCGACACGCTTGCACAGTAATCCGGAGGTCTCAATCATGGAACTCGCCCTGCAGCATCAACCCGCCCCGCTCATGAAACGTCTGTCCTGGTTCGACTGGCTGTTTGCCGTCATCGTGGCATCTGCAGGGCTGTTTGCGTTGTCGCGCTTCGGCGACTACATGGATGTGTATGAAAAGGGAATCCTGCTGGTGGCGATTCCGGCGATAGCGGGGTTCGGCTGGTTCTGGAAGCCCTTTCGCCCACTCTTCATCCTCGTCGGCATAGCCAGCCTGTTCGCCGTCAGCCAGTACCACGGCGACCTGGCGCGCATGGAGGAGGCTTTCTTCCTCAAATACCTGATTTCCAGCCAGGCCGCCATCATGTGGATGTGCGCCCTGTTCGGGCTCGCCACCCTGACTTATTGGGCAGGCTTGCTGACACGCTCGGAATTCACCATGAAGACAGCCAGTGCGATGACGTGGTCCGCCGTCACACTCGGTTTCATCGGCCTGATGGTGCGCTGGTACGAGTCCTACCTCATCGGCACCGATGTCGGTCACATCCCGGTATCCAACCTGTATGAAGTGTTCGTGCTGTTCTGCCTGATCACCGCGATGCTGTATCTGTATTACGAAGCGCGTTACCAGACACGCCAGATGGGCGCCTTCGTGCTGCTGGTGATCTCCGCCGCGGTCGGCTTCATCCTGTGGTACACCTTCGACCGCGGCGCGCACGAAATCCAGCCGCTGGTGCCCGCGCTCAAGTCCTGGTGGATGAAGCTGCACGTGCCCGCCAATTTCGTCGGCTATGGCGCGTTCTCCATCGCTGCCATGCTCGGTGTCGCCTATCTGCTTGCCGCGCGCGGCATCCTCGCCAACCGCCTGCCGAAGCTGGAAGTGATCGACGACGTCATGTACAAGTCCATTGCGATCGGCTTCGCCTTCTTCACAATCGCCACCATTCTTGGCGCATTGTGGGCAGCCGACGCCTGGGGCGGTTACTGGTCATGGGACCCGAAGGAAACCTGGGCGTTGATCGTGTGGCTCAACTACGCGGCCTGGCTGCATATCCGCCTGGTCAAGGGATTGCGGGGTCCGATGCTCGCATGGTGGGCGCTGGGCGGTCTGTTCGTCACGACGTTTGCCTTCCTTGGGGTGAACATGTTCCTGTCGGGCCTGCATTCCTACGGCACGCTGTAAACAGCCGGCCCGCGGCTGTGTGTCCGTCCTTATTCCGAAAAACCGGGCTGTCCGAACCCCGCCTCCCGTTATCGGAATGAAGGGATAGACAAGCCCATGCAAAAAAAACTGCTGGCTGGCTTGCCTCTGGCGCTGGCCGCGCTGGCGGCAGGGATCTGGCTGGCCCAGACGCACTACGCGCCCAAACCGCCTGCGGCATCTGCCGTTTCCGGACTGTGGCAACTCAACTTTCCAGATAGCCAGGGTCATGAACAGCCGCTGTCGCAATGGCGCGGGCAGGTCGTCGTCCTGAACTTCTGGGCCAGTTGGTGCGCGCCCTGCCGCGAGGAAATTCCGGATTTCGTCGCTTTGCGAACGCAATATCGACCCAAAGGCGTGGAATTTGTCGGCGTCGCAATCGACAATCCGGCCAACGTCACGCAATTCCTGCAACGCCTGCCGGTCAATTATCCGGTCCTGATCGGCGAGGGCGCCGCGCATACCCTGGCGCGGCAACTCGGCAATGCGAGCGGCGCGCTGCCGTATACGATCGTGTTTGACCGCGACGGCCGGGTCGCGCTGCGGCATCTGGGCCGGCTGCCGCGCGCAACGCTTGAGAAGACACTGTTTGAAATCGGCGTATAGCCGCGATTTAGCGTCAATATCTGGACAATTTACCCTTATTTACGGCAAACTTGCCGCCATGACGACCAAACGAACCAGCCGCACGGCGGCCAAATCGGTCCCCAGTCTGCGTCCCCATATCCTGGTGCTGCACGGCCCCAATCTCAATTTGCTGGGCAGCCGCGAACCCAAGCACTACGGTCTCGCCACACTTGAAGACATCAATCGCACCCTGACCGGCCTGGGCGACGCGTCCGGGGCGCACATCGAAACCTTCCAGCACAATCATGAAGGCGCCCTGATCGAGCGCCTGCATGAAGCCGCCCGCGACCGCGTGGATTTCATCGTTATCAATCCGGCGGCCTACACCCATACCAGCGTCGCGCTGCGCGACGCGCTGGCGACTACCGCCATTCCGTTTGTCGAAGTTCATCTTTCCAATATCCACGCACGCGAATCCTTCCGTCACCACTCGTATTTCTCCGACCTCGCCGTTGGCGTGGTGTCCGGTCTGGGCGCACACGGTTACGAACTGGCACTGGAATATGCGCTGCGACATCTCCAAAACAGGACCCCCCATGGATCTCCGAAAACTGAAAAAGCTCATTGACCTGGTCGAAGCCTCTGGCATCGCCGAACTGGAAATCACCGAAGGCGAAGAAAAAGTTCGCATCGCCAAAAATATCGCGGGGGCGCCGATGATGATGGCGCACATGCCGCAGATGATGCAGGCAGCCGCTCCGACGACCGTAGCCGTTGCGGCAGCGCCGGTGGAGGACCCCGTCCCCGAGGGGCATGTCGTACGCTCACCCATGGTCGGTACGTTCTATCGCGCCCCCGCCCCCGGTTCCAAGAATTTTGCCGAGGTCGGCCAGAGCGTGAATGCCGGCGACACCCTGTGCATCATCGAGGCAATGAAGCTGCTGAACGAAATCGAAGCGGATCAGGGCGGCGTCATCAAGGCCATCCTGGTCGAAAATGGCCAGCCGGTGGAATACGGTGAGCCGCTGTTTGTTATTGGCTGAATTCAAGTGACGGGTGAAGGAGGAAGGGTGACGGGTCGCCGCGCGCACCCCCGCCCTTCACCCTTTGCCCTTCCCCCTTCACTGGAAGCCCCATGTTCGAAAAAATCCTGATCGCCAACCGTGGTGAGATTGCCTTGAGAATCCAGCGCGCCTGCCGCGAAATGGGTATCAAGACGGTCGTCGTGTACTCCGAAGCCGACCGCGACGCCAAATATGTGAAGCTGGCCGACGAATCGGTATGCATCGGTCCGGCGCCGTCGACGCAGAGCTATCTGCATGTGCCGTCGATCATTGCTGCCGCCGAAGTCACCGATTCCGCCGCCATCCATCCGGGCTACGGCTTCCTGTCGGAAAACGCCGACTTCGCCGAACGCGTCGAGTCCTCCGGCTTCACCTTCATCGGCCCGCGTCCCGACAACATCCGCCTGATGGGCGACAAGGTCGCCGCCAAGCACGCGATGCTCGAAGCCAAAGTACCTTGTGTGCCCGGCTCCGACGGCGCCCTGTCCGATGATCCGGACGAGATCATCCGGACCGCCGCCCACGTCGGCTACCCGGTCATCATCAAGGCGGCCGGCGGCGGCGGCGGTCGCGGGATGCGCGTGGTGCATACCGAAGCCGCGTTGCTGAACGCGGTCACCATGACCCGGACCGAAGCCGGCGCGGCTTTCGGCAATCCGATGGTCTACATGGAAAAATTCCTGCAGATACCGCGCCACATCGAAATCCAGATCCTGGCTGAC
Source organism: uncultured Thiobacillus sp. (assembly GCA_964452995.1). GTDB lineage: Bacteria > Pseudomonadota > Gammaproteobacteria > Burkholderiales > Thiobacillaceae > Thiobacillus. Next base: position 6,565 of record CAYVOR010000018.1, on the reverse strand, counting down.
GAACACGGCAACGCCGTCCATCTGGGCGAACGCGACTGCTCGATGCAGCGACGCCACCAGAAAGTGCTGGAAGAAGCGCCCGCGCCCGGACTCGACCCCAGGCTGCGCGACAAGATCGGCGAGCGCTGTGCCGAAGCCTGTCGCAAGATCGGCTATCGCGGCGCCGGCACCTTCGAATTCCTCTACGAGAACGGCGAGTTCTACTTCATCGAGATGAACACACGGGTACAGGTCGAGCACCCGGTGACCGAACTCATCACCGGCATCGATATCGTACAGATGCAGATTCGCGTTGCCGCCGGCGAAAAGCTGCCGTGGAAGCAAAAGGACATCCGCTTCAAAGGGCATGCCGTCGAATGCCGTATCAATGCCGAGCACCCGACGACCTTCGTCCCCAGCCCCGGCAAGCTCACCAACTACCACGCACCCGGCGGCCCCGGCATCCGCGTCGATTCGCACGTGTATCACGGCTATTACGTGCCGCCGCACTACGATTCGATGATCGGCAAGGTGATCGCCTACGGTGACACCCGCGACCAGGCCATCGCCCGCATGCGCGGCGCCCTGATGGAAATGGTGATCGAGGGCATTCACAGCAATATCCCGCTGCATCAGGAATTGATGAACGACGCGGCCTTCATCGCCGGCGGCACCAGCATTCATTATCTGGAGCACAAACTTGCAGGAGAAAAAGGGTAAGCGGTGAACAGTGAGCAGCAAGCGGTAACGCCGCTCACTGCTTACCGCTCACTGCTTACCGCTCACTACCATGCCCTGGCAATCCGTCCGTATTCTCGTCGACTCAAAACAGGCCGAACTGCTGTCTGACGCGTTGCTGGAAACCGGTGCATTGTCGGTGTCGCTGGAGGACGCCGACGCCGGCACGGTCGACGAAACGCCGCTGTTCGGCGAACCGGATCATCCGACAGCCGAACTATGGCCGCACAGCATTGCGGTGGTCCTGCTGGACAAAAACGCCGACGTGGCGGAAACCCTGGCGGTCGCCGCGCAACGGGCAGGCATTGCCGCCCCCACCGACTACACGATTGAAGCCGTGGCGGAGCAGGATTGGGTGCGGCTCACACAATCGCAGTTCGACCCCATCCCGATTTCGCCGCGCCTGTGGATCGTGCCGACCTGGCACGATGCGCCCGACAGCCACGCGATCAATCTCAAGCTCGACCCCGGTCTCGCCTTCGGCACCGGCAGCCATCCCACCACGCGCCTGTGCCTGCGCTGGCTCGACGACCATTTGCAGGGCGGCGAAACGCTGCTGGACTACGGCTGCGGCTCGGGCATCCTGGCAATCGCCGCCGTCCGACTGGGCGCAGTTCAGGTCGACGGCGTTGATATAGACGAACAGGCAGTCACCGCCGCACGCGATAACGCTGCACTGAATGCTGTGTCGGTCCATTTCTGCCTGCCCGGCGAACTCGCACCGGGCCAGTACGACGTCGTCGTCGCCAATATCCTTACCAATCCGCTCAAGGGCATGGCGCCGCTGCTCGCCGGCCGGGTGCGCGCGGGTGGCCGGCTGGTGCTGTCCGGCATCCTCGCCGAACAGGCCGAGGAGGTGATGGCCGTTTATCGCGACTGGTTTGTCTTCGACCTGCCCGCAATCGACGAGGGCTGGGTACGCCTGGCTGGCGTCAAGCAGTGAATTACCGTACCACCTGCCCCCACTGTCTCAGCGTATTCCGCCTCGGGCCGGATCAGCTCGACGCCGCGCAGGGCTGGGTGCAGTGCAGCGTCTGCGGTACGGCCTTCGATGCGCACCCGAGCCTGCTCATGGAAGATGGCTCGCCATTGCCACAGCCTGAGCGCGAGCTGATCGAGCCTGCTGCACCGCCCGAACCCGGCCCGTCTGCCGAACCGGAAATCGAAACTGCCGCCCCCCCGGATACGGTCGACGAAATCCCCCTCACGGCCCCGCCGCCCGAAGAGGACGTCGCGGTTGCCGATACGCCGCGCGGCATCGTCCAGCGCGAGACGTCGTTCGACCTCGACTCGATCATTCTGATCGACCCCGAGATCCCGGTTCCGGACGATCCCGGTCCGCTGCCGCAGATCCGCACGGACTCCACGTACCCGCCCGAACCCGCAACGACGGTGCGCCGCCCCGACGTGGCTGCCGCCGAAACCGCTCCCGTCGCCCGCATCGAATATGCCGCCCCGATGCCAGGCAAAGGACGCATTCCTCCCGCGCGTCGCCGTCTCAACCCCTGGGTCGGCGCAGTGGCCAGCCTGTTGCTGCTCATCGTACTGCTGGCGCAAATCACCTATTTTCTGCGCGACACCCTGGCGAGCCGGCTGCCGCAAAGCAGGCCCGCACTCGAACAGGCGTGCGCACTGCTCGGCTGCACGCTTTCATTGCCGCAAAACCTGGTGCTGCTGCAGATCGTCGGCTCCGACCTGCAAACCGAGGCCAGCGGGCGCCTGAAGCTCACGCTCACCCTGGGCAACCGCGCAAGCCATGCCCAGGCCTGGCCGGTCCTCGTTCTGACCCTGACCGACCAGCACAATCGTCCGCTGGCACGACGCAGCTTCGCCCCAAGCGAATACCTCGGCGATGCCCGGCGCATCGCCGAGGGCATCCCGGCACGCAGCGAACAGCCCCTGAACCTGCCGTTGACCGTGCGCGACCTGGCGCCGATGGGCTTCAATCTCCAGCTGACGTACTGAGTTCGCGTCAAGCTAGCCGGCTCCACGCATCTTCGGTATAGTGCGCTCTCCCGTTGCGGGAGAGCGCACGAACAGCGTGCCGCCGAAGGCGTAACCCACCCGGAATCGCTCAGGCAAAAGGACCGCAACAACCGGAACACTCTGGAGAGCGCGTTCGCTGTTTGCTCCAGGCAGCGAACTGCCACCGAAGGGGCAGCGGGCCGCTGACGACTGGATCGGCACCGTAATCTCTCAGGTACCAAGGACAGAGGGGTGGAGCACATCCTCGCTTCATCCTTTTTATTTTTGGTTGCCCCATGACGAATCAAGCAGCGCTCAAACTCACTCCGCTCAATACCACCCACCGCGAACTCGGCGCCAGGATGGTCGACTTCGGCGGCTGGGACATGCCGGTCAACTACGGCTCGCAGATCGAGGAACACCATGCCGTGCGCGCCGGCTGTGGCCTGTTCGACGTCTCGCACATGCTGCCGCTCGACATCCGCGGTGCCAACGTACGCCCCTTCCTGCGCCGGCTGGTGGCCAACAACGTCGACAAGCTGCAGGTCTCCGGCAAGGCGCTGTACTCCTGCATGCTCAACGAGGCCGGCGGCGTCATCGACGACCTCATCATCTACTTCATGGACGAGTCCTGGTTCCGCTTGGTGGTCAACGCCGGGACTGCGGAAAAGGACCTTGCGTGGATGGAAAAGATGAACGCCGACTGGGACATGGGACTGGCCCTCACCCCGCGCCGCGATCTCGCAATGATTGCGATCCAGGGCCCTAACGCTGTCCAGGCCTTGAATGAGGCGCTGCCCGGCGTCGACCAGATCACGGCGAATCTCAAACCCTTCCATGCCGCCGCCATGGGCGAGATGTTCGTCGCCCGTACCGGCTACACTGGCGAGGACGGCTTCGAAGTGATGGTGCTGGCGAAATCCGCCCCCTTCTTCTGGAAAGCCCTGATGGAAGCCGGCGGCAAGCCGATCGGCCTCGGCGCACGCGACACCCTGCGGCTGGAGGCCGGGCTCAACCTCTACGGTCAGGATATGGACGAAACCACCAACCCGCTCGAATCCGGGCTGGCATGGACGGTGGACCTGAAGACCGAACGTGACTTCGTCGGCCGCAACGCACTCGAAGCCAGCGAAGTCACACAACAACTCGCCGGTCTCATTCTGCTCGACAAGGGCGTGCTGCGCGGTCACCAGAAGGTCATCACGAAAAATGGCGACGGTGAAATCACCTCCGGCACCTTCTCGCCTACACTGCAGCAATCCATTGCACTCGCCCGCATTCCACTCGGCATCGCGCCAGGCGAGGAAGTCGAAGTCGAGATCCGCGACAAGAAACTGAAAGCGAAAGTGGTGAAATATCCGTTCGTGCGCAACGGCAAGGCATTGATTTAACAAACCCATTCGATCCGCGAAGGATGCGAAGACACGCGAAGCAAACCCGGGTTGTTTTGATTTTCTTCGCACCCCTTCGCGCCCTTCGCAGATAAAACTGATTTAACTGGAGCAAACATGAGCATCCCCGCTGACCTCAAATACACCCCCAGCCACGAATGGGTGCGCGTCGAAGCCGACGGCACGCTGACCGTGGGCATCACCCACCACGCGCAGGACCTGCTCGGCGACATGGTATTCATCGAAACCCCCGCCGCCGGCCGCACGCTGGCCAAGGGCGAGGAATGCGCGGTGGTCGAATCGGTCAAGGCCGCGTCCGACGTCTACGCCCCGGTCGCGGGCGAAGTCATCGCCGCCAATGGCGACGTCGAAGCCAGCCCCGAGTCGGTGAACAAGGACGCCTACGCAGCCTGGCTATTCAAGATCAAGCCGGCCAACGCGGGCGATGTCGCCGAACTGCTCGACGCCGCGGCGTACCAGAAGCTGGTCGAGTCGGAAGCTCACTGATTTTTTCGTCCGCGAAGGACGCGAAGAACCGCGAAGTAAAAACCAAATGGTTTTTGACTTTCTTCGCGCACCTTCGCGTCCTTCGCGGATAACAAGGTTTTGAACGATGCCCTTTATTCCCCACACCGAAGAAGACGTCTCCACCATGCTCGGCGCCATCGGCGCTGCCAGCATCGAGGACCTGTTCGACGAAATCCCGCCCGCACTGAAGACCCGCCAGCTGCGTGACGTGCCCAGCGGCCTGACCGAGATGGCGGTATCCCGACTGATGCAGGAACGTGCATCGGCCGACGGCTTCTGGTCCAGCTTCATCGGTGCCGGCGTCTACGAGCACCACATCCCGGCGGCGATCTGGCAGATCACCACGCGCGGCGAGTTCTACTCCGCCTACACGCCCTACCAGGCCGAGGCGAGCCAGGGCACGCTGCAGCTGATCTACGAATTCCAGACCATGATGACGCGGCTGACCGGACTCGACGTGTCGAACGCCTCGCTCTATGACGGCGCATCCGCGCTGGCCGAAGCCGCCCTGATGGCGGTCCGCTCGCACAAGAGCTCGCGCCGCGTGCTGGTGCCGAAGACCGTGCATCCGATCTACCGACGCGTGGCCGATACCACGATCAGGAACCAGGGCATCGAACTGGTCGAGATTGAATTTGATCCGGCAACCGGCAAAACCGTGTTGCCGGCCGACCCCGGCAGCTTCGCCGGCCTCGTCATTCCACAACCCAATTTTTTCGGCGTGCTGGAAGACGTGCACGCGATGACCGACTGGGCGCACGACCAAGGCGCGCTGGCGATCGCACTGGTCAACCCGACCACGCTGGCGGTGCTGGAAGCCCCGGGCAGGTGGGGAACGAAAGGCGCCGACATCGCCGTCGGCGAAGGCCAGCCGCTGGGCGCGCCGATGGCCTCGGGCGGCCCCTACTTCGGCTTCATGTGCTGCCGTCAGGCATTCGTGCGGCAGATGCCCGGCCGCATCGTCGGCCGCACCGTCGACCTCGACGGCAAGCCAGGTTTCACGCTAACCCTGCAGGCGCGCGAACAGCACATCCGCCGCTCCAAGGCCACCTCCAACATCTGCACCAACCAGGGGCTGGTGGTTACGGCGGCCACGCAATATATGGCGCTGCTGGGGCCGCAGGGGCTGGCGAAAGTCGCCAGCGCCAGCCATGCTGGCACGGTGGCGCTGGCCGACAAGCTGGCGGCGATCCCCGGCGTCACCCGCGCGTTTACCAGCCCCTTCTTCCACGAAGTGGTGCTGACGCTCGACGACAACGCCCGAGACGTGCTGCGCGCACTGCGCACCCAGGGCATCCTCGGCGGGCTGGATATTTCCGCCTGGTATCCCGAACTCGGGCAGGCGATCCTGGTGTGCGTCACCGAAACCAAGACCGCCGCCGATCTCGATCACTACGCACAACAGATGGAACGCATCCTGTCGACACGACGCGAGGCGTCGCCGTCTGCGTAAAAAGCCAACCGGAGAAAAATATGAGTGACTCAAAGCGGGGCAAGCAGTTCTGGGACATGACCGACTCGTTCATCCATCTGGCGAACACCCACCTCGACACAGCAAAACCCATTCAGGTCAGCGAATGTGCGCTATTCGCGGCGGCGCGATTCAACGCCTTCGTCATCACGGCGGCCTCGGAAAGCAAGGAGCAGTTCATCGCGGAGAAAGAAGCCGCCATCGCTTATTTTCTAGACCAGTACGAAAAAATGCTGCGTGAGAATCTGGATGAGCATCTGACGCGCTTTGACGCACCCGGCAGTTGACGAACCGGGAACGGACCGGACGCACTCGTTTGTTCGCCCGACATTTGACCGATTTTCAAGGAGAGTAAACATGGCAGTGACTTTAGGCGGCACCCCCATCGACGTATCCGGCAGCTTCCCCAAGGTCGGCGACACCGCGCCCGACTTCAAGCTGGTCAACAAGGATCTGGCCGACGTTTCGCTGGCCGATTTCGCGGGCAAGAAAA
>CAYVOR010000017.1:0-45593 GCA_964452995.1 uncultured Thiobacillus sp. | reverse complement strand
ATCAGCATCATCGGCGTCAGCTTGGCGGTGTCGCCGAAATCGTAGGCGTAGTGGCCGCGTGTCAGGGTGGGGCAGGAAGCGGGCTCGACCGCGACCAGGCGCACGGCCCTGCCAGCTGCCTTGTCGGCGAAGAAGGGGAAGGCCGCGCCGCCGAAGTTGGAACCGCCGCCGCAGGGCGCGAAGACCATGTCGGGATAATCGCCGGCTTTCTCGAACTGCTTCTTCGCCTCCAGTCCGATCACGGTCTGGTGCAGCAATACATGGTTCAGCACCGAGCCCAGCGCGTAATTGGTGTCGGGGCGCGAGGCGGCGTCTTCCACCGCCTCGGAAATTGCCAGGCCGAGCGAGCCCGGGTTGTCCGGGTCTTCCGCCAGCGCAGCGCGGCCGGCGTTGGTTTCCCTACTCGGGCTGGCGAACACTTCCGCGCCCCAGGTCTGCATCATCGAGCGGCGGTAGGGCTTCTGGCCGTAGCTGACCTTGACCATGTAGACCCGCACTTCAAGTCCGAACATCTGGCCGGCCAGCGCCATCGAGCAGCCCCACTGTCCGGCGCCGGTTTCGGTGGCGATGCGCTTGATGCCGGCTTCGGCGTTGTAATAGGCCTGCGCCACCGAGGTGTTGACCTTGTGCGAGCCGGCCGGGGAGACGCCTTCATACTTGTAGTAGATCTTTGCCGGGGTGCCGAGCGCCGCTTCCAGACGGTGGGCGCGGAACAGCGGCGAGGGGCGCCACAGCTGATAGATTTCGCGCACCTTGTCGGGAATCGGAATCCAGCGTTCCGCAGACATTTCCTGTTCGATCAGACTCATCGGGAAGATCGCCGTCAGCGCGTCGGGGCCGATCGGCTTACCGTCCGGACCCAGCGGCGGCGCCGGCCGGTTGGGCATGTCGGCGACCACGTTGTACCAGTGGGTGGGGATCTCGGATTCGTCGAGCAGGAACTTGGTTTGCGGCATGGCGTTCTCCCTTGTTATCGAATGGTGACTGTATTTCGGACAAGCAGATCGGTCAATGAATCATTGGCCAATCGCCGCCCAGCGTCACCGCGCCCTGCCGGGCGGCGACACCCAATCCGCTCAGTGCTCCGCCTGAATGGTCGCGATCACCGCGGGCCGCGCTGCAATCAGGGCCTGATGTTTTCTGATCGCGGGCCAGCGATCAAGCGCGATTCCCAGGTGCGCGCACCAACTGACTACCGTGAACAGGTAGGCGTCCGCGACGCTGAACCGCGTGCCCATGATATAGGGCCGGTCGGCCATCTGCCCGTCCAGCCAGTCGGCACGGTGCGAGAACGCCTCGATCTGATGCGCCTTCCATTCCGCGGTGATCTTCGGATTGAACAACGCGCCCAGGTTCTTGTGGAGCTCGGTGGCGATGAAGTTGAGCCATTCCATCAGCCGGTAGCGTTCCATCGTTCCCGCCGGCGGAGCCAGCCCCGCTTCGGGTTTCTGGTCGGCCAGGTACTGCAGGATTACCGCGTCTTCGGTCAGCACTTCGCCGCTGTCGAGCCGCAGCGCGGGAACGTAGCCTTTGGCGTTGACCGTTTTGTAGTCCTCGCCGGCCGCGGTGACCTGCGTGGCCGGGTCCACCTTGTCGATTTCGAAGGCATATCCCGCTTCGCGCAGGATGATGTGGGCGGCCATGGAACAGGCGCCGGGGAGATAGTAGAGTTTCATGAGAGGTCCTTTCGTGGCGAGAGGGAGGGCGTCGCCAGGGTCGCCGCGCGTGACATTACGTCAGAATGTCTAAGATGTTAGGTATAGGAAACACTATCTTGCCTCAAGGAGGTTCCGCACCATGAATCACACTGTCAAGCTGCTCATGAGCCAGTTTGTGACCCACGACGTGAAGCATTTCATCGTCAGCAAGCCGGAGGGATTTTCCATCGTTCCTGGCCAGGGGGTCGAACTGGCGATCGACCGCCCCGCTTTGCGTGAACAGGGCCGGCCTTTCACACCCACCGGGCTGGCCGACGATCAAGTACTGGAATTTACCATCAAGGGCTATTCGGATCATGCGGGCGTGACGCAGGCGCTGCACCAACTGGTACCGGGCGCAGATCTGTTGATGTCCGAAACGTTCGGCACCATCCACTACCAGGGCCCTGGCGTATTCATTGCCGGTGGCGCCGGCATCACGCCTTTTCTCGCCATCCTGCGCGACCTCGCAGGCAAGGGGGAATTGAGCAAGCAAACCCTGATCTTTTCCAACAAGACGCCGCGTGACGTGATCTGCGAAAAAGAACTGCGCCACATGCTGGGTGAGCGCTGCATCCTGACCTGTACCGGCGTCGCCGCCCCGGGGTATGAGAATCGACGGGTCGACCGTGCGTTTCTGGAAGAAAAAATCAGGGATTTCAAGCAGCATTTCTATGTCTGCGGGCCAGAAGCCTTTATGGACGCTGTCAACACTGCGCTGGCGGATCTGGGGGCCAGTTCGGAAAGTCTGGTATTCGAGCGGTAATCCCCGATCGAATGGACCCGGGACAGAAAATGAAAACGGGGCGTCACGCCCCGTTTTCATCGACTTGCCAGTTCGCTTATTTCACTGGTTTGGCGGTGGACAACCCCAGTACTTCCCAGTCCTGCATGCCACCCCGGTACCACTTGATCTTGTTCGCAGGGTAGCCGATTTTCAGCAGGCCACGGATGTTGGTGGGAGACTGACCGCACCACGGACCGTTGCAGAACATGATGAGCGTTTTGGCATTTTCATACATGTTGAAGCCGTCCTGATTTTTCACGCCAAACTGCTTCTCCAGGATGTCCTGCACGGTCATGGGGTCGGAGTGGCCAATGTTGATTTTGTCCCAGGGGATATTGACCGCACCCGGGATCGTGCCCTTTTCCACCCAGTCCGGCGTGCGCGAGTCGACCACCATCACGGACTTGTCGCCGTCACTCATTTTTTTCAGGTATTGAATGACTTCAAGTTCGCCGATGGTCTCGACCCCCGGCGCCAGTTCGCCCGGCTGAATACAGAACGGCGGGCACTTGCGTGAGGTCTTGGCAAAATCAGGATTGATGGTGTTGTTCTGGTTCTGGTTGCGCACAATCGTGACCTTCTGGCCGCCGTGCATGACATCGACTGAGGGCATGTTGGCGGTGATGTTCACGTCCAATGCACTGGCTGCCATGGGTACGGCAAGCGCAGCGAACAGGGTAGAGGTGGCGATTAGCGAGCGAAGCTTCATGTTATCTCCTTAGTTGATGCGGGGCAGGCAAGTTGCCAGCCTAGTTGCATTCCGGTTCTGCGGGGGTTTCACTGCTTTGAGACGAGGGTTTGCCGGTATCACTCTCCTTTGCGCTGGGTAATTTGGGTTGATCGTTTGTCACGTCGGGCGCCGCCTGTGGCGGGGCTTCCTCGGCCGCATCATTGGCTGCATGGACGTTGCCAAGCATCAGGCAGAGTGTAGCCGCGATCATGCAGGATAGGCCGGTCATGCGTTTCATTGGGTATCCTCCTGGAATTGAGTGGAGCCTTCGTTTGTGGCGATCGGGGATCGGCTAGCCAGCATTTATGCATGTTGTGTGCCAGCATATACCATTATGATTTATAAGGAGATCATGTTTGCGTCTGGATATTCATGACACTGTTGTCAGGAAGTGTGTCATGACAATATGGCAGCTTTCCCCGTGTCAGGAAGCGTGGACCGCGTTATCGGGAGGATCTACCGGATTGTGGCCGAGGTTCGTGCCTGAAGCCGGCTCATGTCAATTGAACTTCAGGCGGACAGATCGGGTCTGGAAGGCTTCGTTACATTCGGTTACAACCCGTTACCTGTTCGCGCTTTCACGACATCCCAGGGATACATCGCCATCCCAGAATACGTTTCATGCCGTACCTGCTTCGGGTCGGCTTTTTGACAACTTCTCTGAAGGAGATCGCAATGAAACTGATCACGGGTTCTTTTACCAAACGTGCGCTGGTGGCAGGTTTGATCGCCGGTAGCGGCATGCTGGCGGCTTCATCCTTTGCCCTCTCGGCGGGTACAGCCAGCGGCAAGACTGGCTGCGAAGCCCGCCATGGGCAGAAAAACCACGCCAAATGGGAAGCGCGGCGTGACGCGCACCAGTCAGCGCTGAAGGAGAAGCTCAAGCTCAATCCCGAACAGGAAGCTGCATGGAATACTTTCACCCAAGCCAGCCAGCCTGGAATGCGCCAGGCGGGTGGCGACCGGCAGGCCATGCGGAGCGAGTTCGGTAAACTGACCACACCGCAACGGCTGGACAGGATGCAGGCCATGTCGGACGCGCGACGCGCCAGAATACTTGAGCGTAGCCAGGCGATCAAGGCTTTCTACGCCCAGTTGAATCCGGAACAGCAAAAAGTATTTGATGCTGAGGCGAGGTTCAATCCCCAACGGGGGCATGGCCATCATCGCAGCCAGTCCTGAACTGTCAGGTAAATCCTAGGAAAAGCGTGGGCGGGTGACTGCCCGCGCTTTTTTTTGCGCGGATGGAGGGATCTGGAATAAGAATGGCGAAATGGCGGCGCTTCCCATACTATTCTCCGAACAAAAAATAATGGGGGAGGCGATTCATGTTACTTGGCGTATTCCTGGACTGAACTGGGCGTGTGACAGTCGTCCAGCCAAACTGGATGTTTTTGCATCGCAACGCCAATGAGGCATTCGGCCGGTGGGCCAAAGAATCCCGATGAAGACATAAGCGATCGCCTGGCCCGGCTGCGTGAGACGTCGTTGCTATTTGGAAGGATGGAAAGATGACCCGGCCGACGGCTGCTATTCTGCTGTCCGTCCTCGTATTTCCCGGCGCTGGCCATCTTTACCTGAAGCGCTATGCGCGTGGCATCGTCTTGATCGCACTCAGTCTCGTGTGTCGCGGGTTCCTGGCGAACCAGATGCCGCAACAGGCGTCGAGCGTACTTGCACAGTTGATGTCCGAAGGCGACGTGGTCGATGCTGGACGGCTGGCGGATCTGGTTGCGCAGACACCGAGCGGCTCCGGCAGCTTTGCCGTCACGACAGCTTCACGGGTGCTGGCTGGCTGCTGGGTGATCGCGATCGTCGATGCCTGCCGGATCGCGCGAAGCCTGCAGGACCGGAAGGTGCTGCCCCGCCATCCCGCGAGACCATAGCCGGTCTGTTTTCCCCACAGGACCGGCACACGATTGAATGAACTGGAAAGGAAGAACAATGGCCACACCCGATATCCGCAACATCGCCGTGTTTTGTGATTTCGAGAACGTGGCGATTGGCATCAAGGAAGCGGATTATCCCGACTTCAAGATTCGGCCGGTGCTCGAACGCCTGCTGCTCAAGGGCAGTATCGTGGTGAAGAAAGCGTATTGCGACTGGGATCGCTACAAGGAATACAAGCGCGACATGCACGAGGCGGCGTTCGAGCTGATCGAGATTCCGCATGTGCGGCAGTCGGGCAAGAACTCGGCGGATATCCGCATGGTGGTGGATGCGCTGGATCTTTGTTATACCAAATCGCACATCGATGCTTTCGTGATCATCAGCGGCGACTCGGACTTCTCACCGCTGATTTCGAAGCTGAAGGAGAACGGCAAGAGCGTGATCGGAATCGGGGTGCGCGGTTCGGCTTCGTCGCTGCTGATCGGCAACTGCGACGAGTTCATTTTTTACGAAGATCTGGTGCAGATCAAGGCGGCGCACAAGGTGCCCGCCAAAAAGCCGGCAGCGGCAGCGCCGCCGGCCAAAGAGGCGACCGTCGCCGCGCCCACGGCGGCGAGCCCGAGCCGGCGGCGCAGCCGTCCGGCGACGGAGAAATCGGTCGCAGCCGACGCGGGCCGGACCGTGGCCAGGGCCGAACCAGGCGTCGAAGAGAAAAAAAGCCAGGCCGTTGACTTGGTGGTGAGTACGGTCGAACAACTGGTGGCGGAGCGCGGTGGCGAAGGCTCCATCTCGGCATCGCTGATCAAGAGCACCATCAAGCGGATCCGCCCGGGATTCAGCGAGTCGGAATACGGCTACAGCGCATTCGGAAAAATTCTGGACGATGCGCACAGGAAAGGCGCGCTGGTGGTGGACAAGAAAGAGGGAGGCGCCGTCATCGTCAGCCTGCCGCCCTCGGGGACATGATGCGCATCCTGCGGAATCGGTCATGCCCGATTCTTAATCCCGTGGAAACGTCAGTCCCGGCTGACGGACTTCGCATTCGCGGGCCGGCTGGGAGAAAGAAACCATGCTTTTCCCTCTGATCGACGAATTGGCCACGACCGACATTGTGAGCGTGCTGCCGCACGTGACCGTGCGCCATGCGTTGCGGAAAATGTCGCAGCAGCAGGTACGCAACGTGGTGGTGGAAGAAGAGGCGGGCGGCTACGGGCTGTTGACCGCATCCGACGTGGTGCGGCTCCGGTTCTCGCAACCGGGCCTCGATGCCGAGATCGGCGAGGCGGGCTACCACACCCTTCCCTATATCGCCAAGGGAAGCAACCTGCTGGATGTGATCGAACTGTTCGACGACTCGCATGGCTATGCAGCGGTGATCGACGAATCGAACAGGCTGTTCGGCATTGTCTCCAGCACCGACATTCTTGCCAGCCTTGATCCGCAGACCATGCTGCAGCGTCAGCAGTTGCGCGATCTGCTGCGCCGCCACGAGATCAAGAAAATGCCGCACGCTACGCCGATCGGCGAGGTGCTGACGTGCCTGGTCGACCAGGACGACGCGGTGGTCGTGACCGATCAAGGAGCAGGAATAGGCATCGTGACGACACGCGACGCCATCCGCCTGCTGCATGACGAAGTGGCGCTGACGGATCCGGTGCATGCGCACATGTCGGTGCCGCTGCGTACCGTGGCCAGCGATCTGACCGTGGGCGAGGCGGTGGCGGCCATGCGCGACCTGCATTTCAAGCGGCTGGTGGTGGAAGACCGGCAAAGCCGGGAATTGATCGGCATCATCAGCCAGCGGGATCTGATCGGCGTGGCCTACAGCCGGTGGGCGGAACTGATGCACCATCATGCGCTGGAGCTGCGCGAGATCATCCACGTCCTGGAGAACAAGACGGCCCGGCTGGAGAAGATCGCCTCGACCGACCCCCTGACCGGCATGGCCAACCGGGCGCGCTTCGAGGAACTGCTGGTCAGCGAACAGGAGCGGCATTGCCGCCTGCCCGACGTACCGTTCTCGGTGCTCATCGTCGATATCGATCACTTCAAGAAAATCAACGATACCTGGGGACACAATCAGGGCGATATCGTGTTGCGCGGCGTGGCGCAGCATATTCATGGGCAGCTGCGCAATATCGACACGCTGGCGAGGTGGGGCGGAGAGGAGTTTGCGGTCCTGCTGCCGCAGACCGATCTCGAAACCGCCCGTCTGGTCGCAGGCAGGATCTGCCGGTCGCTGGCGGACAACACGTTCGAGCGAGGCGGATGCGTGACGGCGAGTTTCGGCGTCGCCATGTGCCAGACGGGCGAATCCACTTCGGCACTGCTCGGTCGCGCAGACGACGCGTTGTACCGCGCGAAGCGTAACGGGCGCAATCGGGTGGAATAGTCGAACACAGGCGACATTCGCATGCACCCGGTATTACTATCGGACTGCTACGGGTGCTACAACCCGAGATGCACGCTTTCGCCCTGACGATTTGAAATGAACCGACTTCTACTGATTGCCGCGCTTGTAGTGGCTGTCTATCTTGCGCTTGTTCCGGAGCCTCGCACGTCCGATGAGCGAGCAATGCCAACCCCTCCCGGTATGTCGCTGGAGACTCGGGGTGACCACGATGCCGTCATTGAAGATGCGTTCGTCCGGCACATCAGCGGCCTGCAGGTAGCGGGCCAGGGACGGGTCGTGAAGGTGTTGCGGGACGACGACAGCGGTAGCCGGCATCAGCGGTTCATCGTGCAGCTGGATTCCGGACGCACCGTACTGGTGGCCCACAACATTGATCTGGCGCCGCGTATCGACGCACTGCGTGCCGGCGATACGGTCGTTTTTTTTGGTGAGTATGAATGGAACCCGAAAGGCGGTGTGATCCACTGGACCCATCGCGACCCGCAGGGAAGTCATTCCGCCGGCTGGATCAAACACGCGGGACAGACCTATCAGTAGGGAGTCAGTCGTATCCAGTATTACTGATGGCGAAAGGTCAATGCGTCAAGGCAGTTCGCTTGAACTATTGCCGGTCTCTGCCTCTCCAATCGGCGCTTGCTCTTCACGGATATTGATTTGGCATGAGTGGGCCGGGTACAGGTAGCCCGTTTCCTTGGTAGAGGTAGAGATTTCATGAAAAGTGCATGGCAAGACAGCATCTATCTGCAACGTGAAGAGCTGGCCCGCATTCTGCGCGAGCCCTTGGCGCAACTGGCAGAGCAATGCGCACCGGTATGGGGCGATAGCGAGGCGCTGGATGCCATTCTCGTCACGCATTTTGCCGCTATTCCGCATTGCACGTTTCTCTACTGCGTAGGTGTCGATGGCGTGCAGATCTGCAGCAACGTCGGTCAAAACGGAATCGAGCCGGATTACCTTGGACGTGACCGCTCGCAGCGTCCTTACATGAAAGAAGCGGTGCCGGCGTGGGGATTCCTGCTTTCGGATGCCTATATCAGCCTGAACCTGCGGCGCCCTTCGCTGACCGCGCTGCAGGTGGTGAAGCAGGACACGCGGACACTGGGCTATCTCGGAGCCGACTTCGACCTGCGCAACCTGCCGGTAACCGCCGCACTCTACGAAGAACCCGGCCATTGGCGGCAAGTAAAAGGCGATCCGGCGATCCGCAGTACGGTGTTTCAGCAGTGCCGGGTTGAAAGTCCGATGGATGGCAATATGGAACAGGCCCTGTCCATCCTCGAAGAACTGCTGACCCAGCGCGGCGTGTTTCAATGCCAGCTCCATTTTTCCAGCAGCCAGGCGACGATCTGGACCGTGAGCGATCCGTTTCGCTATCGCATTCTGGACGCCGAGGCTCTGGGCGATCCGGATATCTGCCTGGTCTATCCGTCCTGTCCCTATCCTGCCGATGCGGCCATTCCACCAGCCGATATCAAACGGATACTCGCGACGCTGCAGACCCTGCGTCTCGCCGACCCGACTTTTTATCTGCGCATGGCCTCCATCAATATTTTCAATGGCATGGTGAGCCTGACGTTCTCGTGCGACGGCTCCCACTACATGTCGCACGTGGAATTCCTGATGAAAGACGCATCGTTCTGGTTCTGAGCCCGGTTCAACGTTCGACACGGAAAGCGCTTGAGCGCAATAATCACAGCTCAAGCGGGTGCCGGACCCGGAGTTTCCAGACAGGGGGCATCATGAACTTCGCAAAATTCATCCATGTGACCGGCTGCATGCTGATGCTGATAACACCCGCGGCGATGGCGCAGGAGCTGGCGCCATCGCTGTCGGGACGGACGCTGGTGAATGTCGACGCGCACGCGCATTACAAGGCCGTGTATGACATTCATTCCGCCGAGACAGCAGCAGGCGTCAGCAGGGGGCTGTACTACGCACGTGGCTTGATCGAGGCCTACCGCAAGCAGGGTGTCACGCCGCAGCAACTCGATATCCATCTGGTGCTGCATGGCGACGCCGCGAAATATCTTCTCATCAACACGACCTATCGCGACGTCGTTGACGACCCCTTCGCAGTCAATTTCAACGCGAAGATCGTCCAGGATTTGTTGAATCTTGGCGTAAGCGTGGAAATCTGCCACAGCACGATGAAATCGAACGGCTGGACGGCTGACGATGTCCTGCCAGGCGTGGCAATCGTGCACGACGGTTATACGCGCCTCATTCAACTCGAGAACGACGGCTACGCTTATATCGGCGGCTTCTGAACAGACCGGGTGTCGCGCGCCGAAACGGCACGAAACGGGCAGCGACCGGACGTTTGGCTATCTGCCGGGCGATGTGACATTCCGCTTAGGGCAGGCGTACCGGCCCGGTCCGGGATCAGTCGCCGAGTCGCGCCCGTAACCGCTGGGTTAATATCGGTCCGTCATGGCCTGGCCCCGTCCCCGATTCCCCTGCGTCCAGAGACGCTGCCGCGTCGGTCTGCTCTCGCGGCCGCGGCACAAAGTGCTGGTGTGTAACGATCGGACACGCGTGTGGGCGGCTGGATAACGCTTGCCCGGCTCCAACCAGAGGACCTTCCTGAAATGTTCATGAAAACCCTGACCGTTTTGCTGCTGGGCCTGGCGCTGACGCTGTCTGGCTGCAGCAAGCTCACGCTGGCGAACTACGACAAGATCACCATGGGCATGCCGTATGATGAGGTCGTCCAGCTGATCGGGCCGCCCGATCGATGCGACGACGTGATGGGCGTACGCAGTTGCCAGTGGGGCGACGAGAAACGTTCCATCCAGGTAAATTTTCTGGCGGGCGAGGTGCTGTTGTTCTCGTCCAGCAATCTGAAATAGATCTGGTCAGACGCGTGTATGGGTCCGCCAGTACGCTGCGTGTTTTTTTGGGGTAACGATCATGAATGAGTTCATCGGCTCCTCCGTGCAGCGCCTCAATCAACTCTTGCCCCTGAAGGCGCGCCAGGACCGGCTTTTTCCGGCGTTCAGGGGCTTGCATCGTGCTGTGATCGTGTTACTGGTCATGCGCGGATATCCCCCTGCCCGAGCCGAGATCGCCACCCTGGTGGGTGAGCAGCAGATCGATGCGGCGCTCGCCCGGCTGGGAAACGACGACCTCATCGTGCTGAGTGCGGACCGGCGAGAGATACTCGGAGCCTATCCCGTCACGTCGGAAACCACACCGCATATAGTCGAAGTCAATGGACACGCGATTCATGCCATGTGCGCGGTCGACGCACTGGCGATCAGCCCCCTGTTCGACTGCCCTGTGCGCATCCATTCGCAGTGCAGGGTTACGGGCGAGGCGATTGAGATTGAACAGAACGGTGCGCATATCGTGGCGGCTCGTCCGGTCACCACGCAGGTTGGCGTGCGCTGGCAGGCGCCTTCGGGCGAGGGCGCCGCGCACAGTCTGTGCATGGAGATGGTGTTTCTGAAGGATGGCGATGCCGCCGCCCAATGGCATGGCGGTGATTTGCAGAACCACAGCCTCTATACGCTGGAACAGGCCATGGCATTCGGTGCGGACTACTTCAGACCGTTGCTGTAAGCGGCCGGTGGGGTGGCGGACCCCTTAAGGACCGGTCGGCGGCGCCGATAGTCATTATGAGACGCTCCGGATTGGCTGCATAACATCCCGTCAGTTTTGCACAGGCCTCACCACCATGCAGCCATGCCGGACCAAAGGGGAGGATGATGGCGCAGCAACCCGTAAATTTGGCTGACTGGCTCGCTTTTCTGGGACGGGCCGACATCCCCGTGCTGAAGCGCACCGCGCGTGAACTGGATCGTCTGCGCGAGGACGAGGCGCAGCTCAATGCGCGCACCATCGCCGAGGTGGTCACCGACGATCCGCTGATGACGGTCAAGTTGCTGCACTACATGCAGACACACAAGCATCGAAACCAGGCCTACGAACTGGTTGATGTGAAGCAGACACTGCTCATGATGGGCCTGGATACCTTCTTCCGCGAAGTGCCGGCGGCGCCGATCGCAGAAGAAATGTTGAACGAACACCCTGTTGCGCTGACCCATCTGCTGCGCACGGTCCGGCGCGCGCAGCGCGCGGCATACTATGCCTACGACTGGGCATTGCGCCTGCACGACATGCATGCGGATGAGGTGCAGGTCTCCGCGTTGCTGACCCATGTATCCGAAATGCTGATGTGGTGTTTCGGTCCCGAACGGATGATTGAAATTCAGCGATTGCAGGCGGCCGACCCCACCATGCGCAGTGCCGACGCACAGAAGCTGGTGCTGGGGTTTGCCGGCATGGAACTGCAACGTCAGTTGATTGTTGCGTGGCACCTGCCCGAGTTGCTGCGGAATCTGATGGACCCGGCACTGGCGCAGTCTGCCCAGGTGCGCAACGTCATGCTGGCGGCCAATCTGGCGCGGCATTCCGCACATGGCTGGCACGATGCCGCCCTGCCGGACGATTTCGATGCCATCGCCACACTACTGCATATGACGCCGAACAAGGTGATGGCGCTGGTGAAGGCAGGCCCCTCGATCACCTGACATTACGGCGTGCCGGGTGGACGAGTCAGGCCAGCTTGGACATGACGGTGCTTTCCAGTCGGGTAGCGAGTTGAGAGATGGCTTGTCCTGCCGGGCATCCCGGGGCATTTTGCATCAGCAACTGGCGCCGCATGACCGCCTGGCGAACCTCGGGATCGGTCGGGATGTCACCCATGTGGACCAAACGAATGAGGGAGCCGGATTCGCTTGTGACGAAACGGTCGAGGACATGCTGCAGTTGATGGGTGATCGGCAGTCCCGCGCCTGGACGTGCTGTCTGGTTGACGACGATACGTATGGTCCGTCGTTGTTGCTGGCCTACCAGCACCTTGATGGTGGCGTAGGCATCGGTGAGCGAAGTCGGCTCGGGCGTGGCGACCATCAGGACCTCCGAGGCCAGCGAGACGGCAAACAGCACGACATCCGAAATCCCGGCGCCGGTATCCAGCAGAACGATGTCGTAATGAGGCACCAGGCCGCTCACGGTGCGCAGGAACTCGTTGCGTATCTCGGGCGTGAGTCGTGAATATTCGACCAGTCCGGAGCCTGCCAGCAGTACCGAAAAGCCGCCCGGTGCCTGCAGGATGGCCTCTTTCAGCCTGGCTTTGCCAGTGAACACGTCGTGCAGCGTGATCTTGGGATGAAGGTTAAGGACTACGTCGAGGTTGGCGAGCCCGAGGTCGGCGTCGAGTACCAGGACCTTGTGTCCACGCTTGGCCAGCGCGGCGGCGAGGTTGGCCGAGACGAAGGTCTTGCCGACGCCGCCCTTTCCGCTGGTGACGGCAATGACCTTGCCGATCGGCTTGAGGGGGATATGGCTGGTGTCCTGCTTGTCTGGTATGGGAGGGAGCAGATCGTTCATGCGTTGATTCGGAGGGCCGGGAGACTTCCGGTGTCGGCGCTGTCAGGCGCATTGTCGGGCGTTGTTGCAGCATGATCCATGACGAAATGACTGAACAGCAAGCCTTTTTCCTCGGCGCTGACCGAGATTTCATGCGGTAGATCGAGAAATACCTGATTGCGTCCGTCAGCCTTGGCACGATAGAGCTGCAGGTCGGCGCGTTCGATCCACAAATCGGTGGTGGAACGGACCCATTCCGGCGCGTAGGCGCCACCAATGCTGATCGTGACATGCAGATTGGTCAGCGGGGTGACGGGAATGGACAACGATTCGACCGTGCGGCGTACGCGTTCGGCCACAATGCGCCCGCAATTGGGCCGGCAGTTAGGCAGGATCATGGCGAATTCCTCGCCGCCATAGCGCACGACCGTATCCATCGGACGTACGCTGTGGCCCAGGCAGGCGGACACCGCCTGCAGCACCTGATCGCCGGCCAGATGGCCATGGGTGTCATTGATGTGTTTGAAGTGGTCGATATCGAGCAGCAACAGCAGGATGGATTCGCCAGAGCGTGCGACCACTTCGATCGCACGTTCGAGCGTTGCAATGAAGTGTCTGCGATTACCCAGGCCGGTCAGGGGATCCTTGAGCGAGAGTTCGCACAGCCCGTTGATCACCCGCTGCAGATAGGCGAGAGGTAGTTCATTGTCTTCCCGGCTGCCGTCTTGCCCGGCGTGTTCCAGTAGCGCACGCACGTCGTCCAGGTGCAAATCCTGCAGATCGATCAGCGAAGGTTGGGATGTGGAGGCCACAAAGAGAGCGCTATATCGTGCGTCGGAAGCGTATATATAAAATAAAAGCCGGAAAAAAGTAACCCTGCGATTGGTGGCGGAAAGTATGTGGCTATTTGTGGATTTGTCAAGTATTCGGGATTGCCGCGTGGAGACGCGTCCAGTCGGCATGGCGGCTGGATTGGAAATCTGGATTGGAAATAAGGTGCGGGGGTGCAGGAGACTATCGGGGCCGAGCCAAGGCCGGGTCATCGACCAGGAACCGGACCGCAATGCCGATGCACGGATCAGGTGGAACGCCGTGGATTTTGCAGCAGACCGACAGGCGCCCGGGCACTTCCCCGCCAAGCGCCGTAGGGGGCCAGTGTACTGCCAGCCGATCTCAGGCCACGCTGCCAAAGCCGTGATTCGTGGCAATGAACGGCGCCTTGAGGCCGGCAAGGCGGCAACCCTGCGCGATGGGGCCGCCGGGAAGCAGGGTATAGAGGTATTTCATGCCGCCTTGTGGGTGGAACCGCTCGTCGAGCGCGTCATGCAGGTCGCGCAGGTTTATGACGGTGTCGTCGGCATGTTGTCTGTAGTAATGCTGGAGCGCACGAATCACGTTCCAGTGCTCCTCGGTCAGTTTCAGGCCTTCCTCGCTGGCAATTCTCATTGCTTCGATGCGTGTAAATTCCATCGGAGCATCGGGAAAGTCCGGGTTGGGTTTGGCGTCCCGCATCATGTGGTTGATGTCATGTGATTCTCGAAGCATGATTTTCTCCTTCTCGGGTTCAAGGATGGTCTTTAAAGCTAGATCAGACTTCCGCTGGATACAAGGTATGCCTTGCTGGATGATTCGGGCCTGAGGCTGGCGGGGTCATCGGGATGGCAAGGTCTCGGAAAATGATGCCCATAAATCAAGACCATGCCTCTTGGGATACGGTCTGGTCGACAGTCTGTAACAGATGCGCCAAGCAGACTAAGCTGAAAGCGTTCCCTTCCGGTCCGGAGTCGCTTCATGGCTAAACGAGCTTATCCGTTGTCCAGGGTCTACGGCCTGCTGGAATCGGGGCCGGTGGTGCTGGTGACAACCCACCGCAAAGGGACGTCCAACATCATGACGATGTCGTGGCATACCATGATGGAATTCGAACCGCCATTGATCGGCTGCGTGATCAGCGGGCGCAATGCTTCGTTCGACGTGCTGCGTGCGACAAAGGAATGCGTGATCAACATTCCGACCCGGGATCTTGCGAGGCAGGTGGTGGGCATCGGCAACTGCTCCGGTCGCACGGTCGACAAGTTTGTGAAATTTGGCCTGACGGCGGTCGAAGCCTCGCAGGTGCAGGTACCGCTGATCGCGGAGTGCTATGCCAGTCTCGAATGCCGGGTGGCCGATACGCGGCTGGTGAATCGGTACAATTTCTTCATCCTGGAGGTGCTTGAGGCGTGGGTCGACGCCGCCGTCAGGAAGCCGCAAACGCTGCACCATCGCGGCAACGGCGTGTTCGTGGTGGCCGACGCGACGATCAGGCTGCGCTCGGCGATGAAATAGCACCAATGCACGCCACATCCACAGGGTATGCCGACAGGCAGAAACCCGGGCTCGTTTGTTCAACTACAAGGAGGCATCATGAGCATCGCAAAAACCATTGAAATCACGGCGAGTTCCAAAAAGGGATTTGATGACGCAATCAAACTGGGTGTTGCCAAAGCGGCCGAGTCGCTGGAAAACATCACCAGCGCCTGGGTGATGGACCAGAGCGTGAAGGTGAGCAAAGGCAAGGTTTGCGAATATGAAGTCAGGATGAAGCTGACCTTTGTCCTGAAGTAAGCCGGACGGAAGCAAGCCGGACTGAAGCAAGTTGGAACGGGCAGACCTCGCCCGCCGTCTCCGGGAACCATGGCGGGCATGGTCTGCCTCCACGTCGGCTCCGCGCACACTCCGGCTTTGTCTGGCCGTGTTGTGCATGCCGGTCAATCAAGCGTGCAGGTCAGGCCTGTCATTGCCCGTATCCCGTGCCCGTTCGCTGGCCGCATAATGCGCGCTGCGTTTTAGCCGCGTGTGCGGCAGCTTGAGTTCATGTCCAATCTCCCTTACTGGCGCCTGTCCGGTTTCTATTTTTTTTATTTCGCCTTCGTCGGCGCGATGTCGCCGTTCTGGGGGCTCTATCTGCGTTCGCTGACATTCAGTGCCGTCGAGATCGGTGTGCTGATGTCGCTGCTGCAGGTGATGCGGATCTTTGCCCCCAACATCTGGGGACATATCGCCGATCGCAGCGGCCGCCGGACGCCGGTCGTGCAGATCGCGGCACTCGGCAGCGTGCTGGCATTCAGCGGTGTGTTTTTCGGCACGGGCTTCTGGTGGATATTCGTGGTGATGGCGGCGTTGAGTTTCTTCTGGAGCGCCTCGCTACCGCTGGTCGAAGCGATGACGCTGTCGCATCTGGGCGAGCGTACCGACACCTACGGACGCATCCGCCTGTGGGGATCGATCGGCTTCATCCTGATGGTGGTGGGGCTCGGCTATGCTTTCGATCATGTTTCCATCGGCTGGCTGCCGTGGGCGGTGCTGGCGGTCATGCTGGGCATCGCCGCCTTCGCCCGGCTGATCCCTGAAGCGGAAATTCAGCCACATCACACCGACCACCACTCGGGGTGGGAGATCGTGAAGCGCCCCGACGTGGCGTCGCTGCTGGCTGCCTGCATGCTGATGGCGGTGACGCACGGCCCCTATTACACCTTCTATTCGATCTATCTGGTCGATCATGGCTATGACAAATCCACTGTGGGCTGGCTATGGGCATTGGGCGTCCTGTGCGAGATCGGCATCTTCCTGATCATTCCACGAATTTTTGCGCAGGTGACGCCGCGTCAGCTACTTCTGGCCAGTTTCGCGCTGGCGGTGCTGCGCTTCCTGCTGATTGCCTGGGGCGTGGAATCGGCCTGGCTGATATGGGGTGCGCAGATACTGCACGCCTTCACTTTCGGCACTTTTCATGCCTCCGCTGTGGCCCTGATTCATCAGCATTTCCGTGGCCGTCACCAGGCGCGAGGTCAGGCGCTCTACACCAGCCTGTCCTATGGTGTCGGTGGCACGATTGGCGGCCTTTCCAGCGGATTGACCTGGGAATCGCTGGGGTCAGCGTGGACCTTCACCCTGGCCGCTGCCAGTGCAGCACTGGCTTGGGTGGTCTACGCGGTGTGGGGTGGAACAAAATCCGTGCCAGTACGCTCGAAGCTATGAAATAATCGACGTTTTACGCGTTATACGGCCTTATTCCGCATGTCCGGTCAAACCCTGTACAAGAAACTTTGGGACGCCCACGTCGTGCACGTTGAAGACGACGGCACCACGCTGCTCTATATCGATCGTCATCTGGTGCACGAAGTCACCAGTCCGCAGGCCTTCGAAGGGCTGAAGCTCGCTGGTCGCGCGCCCCGCCGCGCCGATGCAGCCATCGCCGTGCCCGACCACAACGTGCCGACAACGGATCGCAGCAAAGGCATTGTCGATCCTGTCTCGCGTCTGCAGGTTGAAACGCTCGACGCCAATTGCGCCGAATTCGGCATTACCGAGTTCAAGATGGACGATATCCGCCAGGGTATCGTCCACGTCATCGGCCCCGAGGCGGGTCTGACCCTGCCCGGCATGACCGTGGTGTGCGGCGACTCGCACACCTCGACCCATGGCGCGTTCGGCGCGCTGGCGTTTGGCATCGGCACCTCCGAGGTCGAGCACGTTCTGGCCACGCAATGCCTGTGGCAGAAGCCGTCGAAGACCCTGCTGGTGAAGGTCGAGGGCACGCTCGGCCGCGGCGTCACCGCCAAGGACATCGCGCTCGCGGTCATCGGCGAGATCGGTACCGCCGGCGGCACAGGCTACGCCATCGAATTCGGCGGCGCGGCGATCCGTGCGCTGTCGATGGAAGGCCGCATGACGCTGTGCAACATGGCGATCGAGGCGGGCGCGCGCGCCGGCATGGTGGCAGTCGACCAGACCACCATCGACTACGTCAAGGGTCGCCCCTACGCGCCCAAGGGCGATGCCTGGGACAAGGCCGTCGCCTGGTGGAACACGCTGCATTCGGACGCCGACGCCAGGTTCGACCGCGTGGTCGAGCTCGACGCCGCGACAATCGCGCCACAGGTGACCTGGGGCACCTCGCCGGAGATGGTGACCACGGTCAACGGCCGTGTGCCAGACCCCGCCAATGCCCCGAACGAGGTCAAGTCGAACGACTGGACGCGCGCCCTGGAATATATGGGGCTTAAAGCCGGCACGCCGCTCGCCGAGATCGCGGTCGACAAGGTCTTCATCGGCTCGTGCACCAATTCCAGGATCGAGGACCTGCGCGAAGCCGCGGTCGTGGCGAAGGGACGCAAGGTCGCGCCCAACGTCAAGCTGGCCATGGTGGTGCCGGGTTCCGGTCTGGTGAAACAGCAGGCCGAGGCCGAAGGCCTGGATAAGATCTTCGTCGAAGCAGGATTCGAATGGCGCGAGCCCGGCTGCTCGATGTGCCTCGCGATGAACGCCGACCGCCTGGAGCCGGGCGAGCGTTGCGCCTCCACCTCCAACCGCAACTTCGAGGGGCGGCAGGGGCAGGGCGGGCGCACCCACCTGGTTAGTCCGGCGATGGCCGCTGCGGCCGCGTGTGCCGGCCATTTCGTAGATGTACGCACTTTCTAAGGAGAACACCATGAAACCGATGATCGCCATTTTGATCGCCGCCGCGTTGACGCTGGCCGGCTGCAACACCGTTCGCGGCGTGGGCCAGGACATCGAGAAGGCCGGCGACGCAATTCAGAAGTCGACCAAGTAAATGCAGGCATTTACCGTTCTAGACGGGCTGGTGGTGCCGCTCGACCGCGCCAACGTCGACACCGACGCCATCATCCCCAAGCAGTTCCTGAAGTCGATCAAGCGGGCCGGCTTCGGCCCCAACCTGTTCGACGAATGGCGCTATCTTGACCACGGCGAACCGGGCATGGACCCCGCCACGCGCCAGCCCAACCCCGAGTTCGTGCTGAATTTTCCGCGCTATGCGGGGGCCTCGGTGCTGCTCGCGCGCGACAACTTCGGCTGCGGGTCGAGCCGCGAGCACGCGCCGTGGGCACTGGAAGACTATGGCATTCGGGCCATCATCGCGCCGTCCTACGCCGACATCTTCTACAACAACTGCTTCAAGAACGGCATCCTGCCGATCGTACTCGACGCTGCCACGATCGACCGCCTGTTCCGCGAATGCGAGGCCAGCGAGGGCTACCGCCTGAACGTCGATCTCGACAGGCAGACCGTGACCACGCCCGGTGGCGAAGTGCTGGCATTCGAGGTGGACGGTGGGCGCAAGCATCGCCTGCTGAACGGACTGGATGACATTGGCCTGACCTTGTTGCAGGCCGACAGAATCAAGGCGTACGAAGAACGGCGCAAGGTCGAAGCGCCGTGGTTGTTTGCATGATTAATTTTTCATCCGCGAAGGACGCGAGGAAACGCGAAGGAAGACTTTTCTTCGTGACCTTCGCGCCCTTCGCGGAAAAAAGGTTTTAAGAACATGAAAATTGCAGTCTTGCCGGGTGACGGCATCGGTCCCGAAATCGTCGCCCAGGCCGTCAAGGTGCTGGAGGCATTAAAAACCGACGGCGCAAAAATCGAAATGGAAACCGCGCCGATCGGTGGGGCGGGCTACGATGCAGCGGGCGATCCGCTGCCGGAGGCGACGCTGAAACTGGCGCGCGAGGCCGATGCGGTGCTGCTCGGTGCGGTCGGTGGACTGCAGTACGACGCACTCGACCGCCCGCTGCGCCCGGAACGCGGTCTGTTGCGCATCCGCAAGGAACTGAATCTGTTCGCCAATCTGCGGCCGGCGCTGCTGTACCCGGAACTCGCGGGCGCCTCGTCGCTGAAACCGGAGGTGGTGTCGGGGCTCGATCTCATGATTGTGCGTGAACTCACCGGCGACGTGTATTTCGGCCAGCCGCGCGGAATCGAAGTACGGAATGGAGAGCGCGTCGGCTTCAATACCATGCTGTATTCCGAATCCGAGGTGCGCCGGGTCGCGCATGTGGCATTCGGTATCGCGATGAAGCGCGGCAGGAAACTGTGCTCGGTCGAGAAGGCCAACGTGCTGGAGTGCTCCGAGTTGTGGAAGGAGGTGATGATCGAGGTGTCGAAGGACTACCCCGAGGTCGAGCTCTCCCACATGTACGTCGACAATGCGGCGATGCAGCTAATTCGCGCGCCCAAGCAGTTCGATACGATGGTCACCGGCAACATCTTTGGCGATATCCTGTCTGATGCGGCGTCGATGCTGTCGGGCTCGATCGGCATGCTGCCGTCGGCGTCCCTTGACGAGCACAACAAGGGCATGTACGAGCCGATCCACGGCTCCGCGCCTGACCTCGCCGGCAGGAACCTGGCAAACCCGCTGGCGACCATTCTGTCGCTGGCGATGATGTATCGCTATACCTTCGCTGACCTCGCGATCGCCGACCGCATCGAAAGAGCGGTGAAACAGGTCATTGCGCAGGGCCTGCGTACCGGCGACATCTGGACCGAGGGTACGCGGAAGGTGTCGTGCAGCGAGATGGGCGACGCGGTGGTGAAGGCTTTGTGATTTTCTCCGTGAGGGACGCGAAGTACGCGAAATAGAGTCTCTTCTTCGCGTTTCTTCGCGCCCTTCGCGGATAAGCATTTGATTCGGAGATAAACATGATGAAAGTTGGACTGATCGGCTGGCGCGGCATGGTGGGCTCGGTGCTGATGGGGCGCATGAAGGAAGAGCGCGATTTCGACCACATCGAACCGGTGTTCTTTACCACCTCGAACGTCGGTGGCAAGGGACCCGATATCGGCCGCGACGTGGCGCCGCTGAAGGACGCCAACAGCATCGACGAACTGAAGGCCTGCGACACCCTGATCAGCTGCCAGGGCGGCGACTACACCAAGGAGGTCTATCCAAAGCTGCGCGCCGCCGGCTGGAACGGCTACTGGATCGATGCCGCCTCGGCGCTGAGGATGAAGGACGACGCCATCATCATCCTCGATCCGGTCAATCTGAACGTCATCCAGGACGGCATCGCCAGCGGCGTCAAGACCTATGTCGGCGGCAACTGCACGGTGTCGCTAATGATGATGGCGATAGGCGGACTGCTGGACGCGGGGCTGGTCGAATGGGTGGCACCCATGACCTATCAGGCCGCTTCCGGCGCGGGCGCGCGCAACATGCGCGAACTGATCACCCAGATGGGCGCAGTGTATGCGGAGGTGCAAGACCTGCTTGCCGATCCGGCCTCGGCGATCCTTGAAATCGACCGCAAGATGGCCGATTTCATCCGTTCCGACCGCTATCCGACTGAGGCCTGGCCGGTGCCACTGGCCGGCAACCTGATTCCGTGGATCGATGTCGCGCTCGAATCAGGCCAGTCCAAGGAGGAATGGAAAGCCCAGGTCGAAGCCAACAAGATCATGGGCCGCAACGACAGGCCGATCCCGATCGACGGCCTGTGCATACGCGTCGGCGCGATGCGTTGCCACTCGCAGGCGCTTACCATCAAGCTGACGAAAGACGTGCCGCTGGCCGACATCAACAGCCTGATCGCCGCCCACAACCCGTGGGTGAGGGTAATACCAAACGACCGCGAGCTCAGCATGCGCGAACTCACCCCGGCGGCGGTGACCGGCACCCTCGCCGTGCCGATCGGCCGCATGCGCAAGCTCAACATGGGGCCGGAGTATCTGACCGCGTTTACCGTCGGCGATCAACTGCTGTGGGGAGCGGCCGAGCCGCTGCGCCGCATGCTGCGCATCCTGCTGGAAGCCTGACCGGAGGGGAGGTGAAGGCGGCAAATTCAGTGTTGGTGCGATAGTTGCGCTAAAGATTGCGCCTGACGAACCGTCAATAGTGGCGTCAAGGATTCAACGGCCCCACCAGCGGGGCGAACAGGGAGATACGGGATGAAATTGAAGCGCTTCACCACCCAACTGCTGGCGGCCGGCCTGATCGCTGTGCCACTAATGGCTGATGCAGCCGGGTTGGGCAAGCTGTCGGTCACCTCGGCGCTCGGCCAGCCGCTTGTGGCCGAAATCGAGCTGTTCGCGGCAGACAAGGCCGAACTCGACAGTCTGTCGGCCAGCCTGGCTTCGGATCAGGCGTTTCGCGATGCACGCGTCGAATTCGCCCCGGTATTGTCTTCCCTGCGCTTCACGGTCGAGAAAAAACCGAATGGCAAGGCTGTGCTGAAAGTCAGTTCCAGCCGTCCGGTGAACGATCCTTTCATCGATATGCTGGTCGAACTGAACTGGGGCTCGGGACGGCTGGTACGTGAATACACCATGCTGCTCGACCCGCCGGCCCTCGCGACCAAACAGACGGTTGCGCCCGTGGCGACTGTGACACCGCCGCAAGCCCCGGCAGCCAAACCCGCTGCCGCGCCGGCCGCCGCTCCGCAAGTACAGGCGACACCGGCCCCGACGGCAGCCAAAGCGCCGGCCGCAGCGACGGGCAAGCCCGCCGCACCCCCTGCCGCCGCGACGGATCGCGTCAAGGTCAAGCGGGGTGACACCCTGATTGGCATTGCCAGCCGTGTGCGTCCGGAAGGTGTGAGCCTGGAGCAGACGCTGGTCGGCCTTTATCGGGAAAATGCCCAGGCTTTCGACGGCAACATGAACCGGTTGAAGGCGGGCAAGACGCTCGACATTCCGTCATCTGAAAAAGTGACCGTCATTTCGCAAAAAGAAGCGGTGCGTGAGATCAGGCTGCAGGCGGAAGACTGGCACGCCTATCGACAGAAACTGGCCGGAATCGTGAGCGCGGCACCCGTGGCCAAGGCCACGCCTGATCAAACCAGCAGCGGCAAGGTCACGCCCAAGGTCGAAGACCACGCCAAGCCGGCATCCGAGGCGCAGAAGGATGTCCTGAAACTCTCCAAGGCCACGCCGCCTGCCGCAACCGCGAGCAAGGCTGACGAGGCCCGTGTGCTGCAGGAAAAGCTGCGTGCCCAGGAAGAGGATGCGACTGCACGTGAAAAGTCACTGCAGGAATCGGGTCAGCGCGTGGCCTCGCTGGAAAAGCAGGTTGGAGACATGCAGAAGCTGGTCGACATGAAGGAGAAGGCGCAACAGGAAGCCGCTGCACCCGCTCCGACACCTGCTCCGGCTGCGCCGGAAGCGGCCAAACCCCAGCCTGCTCCAGCGCCGGTTGCGCCGACGGTCAAGGCACCCCCCGCCAGCCCCGAGCCGGCTCAAAACTGGTACGACCCGCTGCTCGCCGACCCATTGTATTGGGGCGGCGGTGTGGCGGCACTGGGCCTGGGCGGCATCCTGTGGTGGATGATGGCGGGAGGCGGGCGTCGCCGCAAAACTGGCAGTGCCGCCCTTGATGACAGCATCATGAGCGGCGGCGATGTACGCCCGAACACGGTCATCGGCGCCGCATCCGGTGGCAGCGTCAATACCGGAGACACCTCGTTTCTGACCGATTTCAGCCAGGCGGGGCTGGGCACCATCGACACCCACGACGTCGATCCCATCGCCGAGGCCGAGGTCTACATGGCCTATGGCCGCGATGCCCAGGCCGAGGAGATCCTCAAGGAAGCCATTGGCAAGAACCCGGATCGCCATGAAATCCGCGTCAAACTGCTGGAAATCTACGCTGCGCGCCGCAATACCACGGCCTTCGAATCGGTTGCTGGCGAACTCTATGCCGCGCTGGGTAACAAATCGAGCCCGTTGTGGGACAAGGCCTGCGAAATGGGCCGCAGCATCGATCCGACCAATCCGCTGTATGGCGGCGTGCAATCGAGCGCCGCTCCCGCTGCGACGGAAACGATAGCCGCTACGGCCGCGATTGCAGGTGGAGCGGTGGCTTTTGCGGGTGAGCAGGCAGCAGTTGAACCCGAGCCCGAACCGGTCCTGCAGAGCGACCCCGAACCCATCATTGAAACCGCACCGCTGGAATTCGAATCCGCGGGACATGTTCTTAATTTCGACGCACCATCTGAACCGGCAGCCGAATCGCCCGAAGTCGGTGGATATGTCGAGGCGGATACCCAGAGTCTGAACTTCGATCTGCCGGATATTGATCTGCCGGCGGAGGAGGATGACGCGTTGAAGTTGGACCTCGGCCTGGAAGACGATCATGGCCCGGACAGCAAGTTCGATTTCAGCGGCCTCGATCTCGACCTGGGCGAGGCGGGGGGCAACGAACTCGAGCTCGACGAAGTCGGCACCAAGCTCGATCTGGCCCGCGCCTATGTGGAAATGGGCGACAAGGAAGGCGCACGCGAGATCCTCAACGAAGTGCTGGCCGAAGGCAGCGACAGGCAGAAATCCGATGCGCAAGGCATGCTGAGTTCGCTTGGTTAGGGCGTGTCCCCATCCGGCTGCCCGCATCCTGCTGTGGTGCGGATGGGCCGTGGCGGTGGAACGCGCCGCCTTGCCCCAGCTTTCCTTCCTGGCCGTCGCCTTGGCGACGGCCTTTCTGTTTGCGCCTGTCCGTCATGAAGCGTGGCGTTTACTGCGCCGGACTCGCTGGCTGATGGCGGTGCTGCTGCTGACCTATGCCTACACGCTGCCCGGAACGCCGTTCTGGCCATCGCTGGAGTGGGCCAGCCCGACCCTGGAAGGCCTCCGGCTGGGTGCGCTGCGGGTATCGAGGCTGGCCCTGATGATTGCCGGCCTGGGCGTGCTGCTCGCCACCACCGCGCGTCCCCGCCTGATTTACGGCTTGTACAGTCTGGCCCGGCCGCTGGTCTGGCTCGGCTTCGACCGCCGCGCCTTTGCGGTGCGCCTGGGCCTGACGCTGGATTATGTCGAGCATGCGCCGAAACCGGCCAGGTGGCTGGACGCGCTACGCACGCCGCTGCCGGACGACGCCGGGCCTGCAACCTACACCTTGCACACCGAGCCTTGGCAAGGCTGCGACAGTGCCCTCATACTAGTCGGCTTGATTGGCGTGGTGATCGCGCTGGCATGAGGCTGGGTGGCTTGAGGCCGTATTGATGATGAAGATTGCATTGGGTCTGGAGTATTGCGGCGCCGGCTTCTGCGGCTGGCAGTCGCAGCCGCAGGGATGCGGCGTGCAGGACGCGCTGGAGGCGGCCGTGTCGGCGATTGCCGGGGTCAGGACGGCCGTGACTGCAGCCGGACGCACTGATGCTGGCGTGCATGCAGCGTTCCAGGTCGTGCATTTCGATACTGTGGCGGCGCGCCCGCTCACGGCCTGGGTGCGCGGCGTCAATAGTCATCTTCCCGCCGGCGTGGCGGTGTTGTGGGCGAATGAGGTGGGCGAGGATTTTCACGCGCGCTTTGCCGCCATGCAGCGGGGTTACCGCTATGTGCTGCTGAATCACCCGGTACGTCCCGGACTCAATCATGGGCTGATCGGCTGGCACCATCGTCCGCTCGACGCCGGCGCGATGAACCAGGCAGCGACGCATCTGATCGGGCAGCACGACTTTTCCGCCTTCCGCGCCGCCGAGTGCCAGGCCAGGTCGCCGGTCAAGGACCTGCGGCTGGCCCGGATCGAGCGACGCGGCGATTACCTGCTGTGCGATTTTCGCGCCGACGGCTTCCTTCACCACATGGTGCGCAACCTCATGGGTTGCCTGGTCCATATCGGTATCGGCGCGCAGCCGCCAGAATGGATGCACGAGGTTCTGCTGAGCCGCGATCGCACGCAGGCGGCGCCCACTTTCGATGCGGCCGGGCTATATCTGACCCACATCCGGTATCCTGCGCACTTTGCCTTGCCGGAAAGTTCAGAACGATGGCAGTTCGCGTAAAAATCTGCGGGATTACCCGGCTGCAGGATCTGCATGATGCCTGTGCCGCGGGAGCGGATGCCGTAGGGTTCGTGTTCTACGAAAAAAGCCCGCGTCACGTTTCAGTCGAAGCCGCCGCCGGACTGGTGCGCGCGCTGCCGCCCTTCGTGCAGAGCGTGGGGCTGTTCGTCAACGCCGACCCGCTTTTTATCGAATCGGTGCTGAAAGCCGTTCCGCTCGACCTGCTGCAATTCCACGGTGACGAAACGCCGGCCGACTGCATGCGCTATACCCGTCCCTATATCAAGGCCATACGCGTCACTGCGGGCACAGATTTGCTAAAATGGGCGGCTGATTTTGAAACCGCGCGCGGACTTTTGCTCGATGCCTACGTGCCCGGCGTTCCGGGCGGCACCGGGGAAAGCTTCGACTGGAAGCTGATCCCGCTGCATTTGCCTAAACCGGTGATTCTTTCAGGCGGCCTGACGCCGGCCAACGTCGCCGATGCAGTGCGGCGCGTGCACCCATGGGCGGTGGACGTATCCTCCGGCGTCGAGGCGGCAAAAGGCATCAAGGACGCGCACCAGGTTGCGCGATTCATTGCGAAAGCGAAAGAAGCAACATGAAGCTCACCGATCTCCCCGATTCCCACGGCCACTTCGGTCCCTACGGCGGCATCTTTGTCGCCGAGACGCTGATGGCAGCGCTTGAAGAACTGCGCGTCGAATATGACCGGGCGCGCAGCGATCCAGCGTTCATGGCCGAATTCGAATACGAGTTGAAGCACTACGTCGGCCGTCCGAGCCCGGTGTACCACGCCAAACGGCTCTCCGAGCAGTACGGCGGCGCGCAGATCTACCTCAAGCGCGAAGACCTCAACCATACCGGCGCGCACAAGATCAACAACACCATCGGCCAGGCGCTGCTGGCGCGGCGCATGGGCAAGAAGCGCGTCATCGCCGAAACCGGCGCCGGTCAGCACGGCGTCGCCTCGGCCACCGTCGCCGCGCGCTACGGCATGGAATGCGTGGTCTACATGGGCGCCGAGGATGTCGCCCGGCAGTCGCCCAACGTCTTCCGCATGAAGCTTCTGGGCGCGACCGTGGTGCCGGTATCGAGCGGCTCGAAGACGCTGAAGGATGCGCTGAACGAAGCGATGCGCGACTGGGTGACCCACGTGGAATCGACCTTCTACATCCTCGGCACCGCCGCCGGTCCGCATCCCTACCCGATGCTGGTGCGCGACTTCCAGTGCGTGATCGGCCGCGAGTGCCTCGTCCAGATGCCCGAACTGACCGGCCGTCAGCCCGATGCCGTGATTGCCTGCGTCGGGGGTGGCTCCAATGCAATCGGCATCTTTCATCCGTATATCCCGCATGAAAACGTGCGCCTGATCGGTGTTGAAGCCGGCGGCTCCGGCCTCGCCAGCGGCAAACACGCTGCGCCGTTGAATGCCGGCTCTCCTGGCGTGCTGCATGGCTTTCGCAGCTATTTGATGCAGGACGAGAACGGCCAGATCGTCGAAACCCATTCGATCTCCGCCGGTCTCGACTATCCCGGCGTCGGACCCGAGCACAGCTACCTCAAGGATGCCGGCCGTGCCGATTACGTGGTCATCGACGACGACGAGGCGCTGACCGCTTTTCACGATCTGTGCAAATTCGAAGGCATCATTCCCGCCCTTGAATCCAGCCATGCCGTCGCCTACGCGAAGAAACTCGCACCGACCATGAAGAAGGATCAGGTCATCCTGGTCAACCTGTCCGGTCGCGGCGACAAGGACATCGACACCGTGGCCAGGCTGTCAGGCATCAGCCTGTAAGCCCCTACACGCCTGTAGAACTGTATTCGAAAGACACCATCATGAGCCGTATCGGCCAGACCTTTACCGCGCTCAAGGCGCACAACAGGAAAGCCCTGATTCCCTTCATCACCGCCGGCTACCCCGGCAAGGGGCTGACAGTGCCCTTGATGCATACGCTGGTGGAAGCCGGGTCGGACATCATCGAACTGGGCGTGCCATTTTCCGATCCGATGGCTGACGGCCCGGTGATCCAGCGCGCGTCGGAGCGGGCGCTGGCGAACAAGGTTGGCCTCAAGGACGTATTGGCGATGACGGCGGAATTCCGCAAGACCAACACGACCACGCCGGTGGTGCTGATGGGCTATGCCAACCCGGTTGAGCGCATGGGCTACGAGGCCTTTGCCCGGGCGGCGAAAGCGGCCGGGGTCGACGGCGTGCTGACGGTGGATATTCCGCCCGAGGAGTCCGCCGGCGTGTCGGACGTGTTCAAGGCGCATGGGCTCGACCCGATCTTCCTGCTGTCACCGACCACGCCCGAATCACGCGTGGAGCAGGTGGCGGCCGTCGCGGGTGGCTTCATCTATTACGTATCGCTCAAGGGCGTGACGGGCTCGGCCAGCATCGATACCGAAGAGGTTGCAAAGAAGCTGGCCATGGTACGCAGGCATTGCAGCCTGCCGATCGGCGTGGGTTTCGGCATCCGCGATGCGGCGACCGCCGAAGCGGTGGCCCGCATCGCCGATGCGGTGGTGGTGGGCAGCCGCATCGTGAGCGAGATCGAAACCGCGCCCGAGGACGAATGCACCAATCGCATCAAGCATCTGCTGGCCGACTTGCGCCGTGGAGTCGACGCGGCATCGAAATGAACGGAGAAGACACATGAGCTGGTTCCAGAAAATCCTGCCGCCAAAAATCAAGCGGCGCGCGCTGACAGACAAGAAATCCATGCCGGAAGGGCTGTGGTCCAAGTGCCCGGCATGCAACGAGGTGCTCTACCGCGCCGACCTGGAAAGCAATCTGGAAGTGTGTCCGAAATGCGGCCATCATCATCGCATCGGGGCACGACAGCGGCTGGCTATGTTGCTGGATGCGGACGGCCAGCATGAGATCGGCGCCCATATCACCCCCCTCGATCCGCTCAAGTTCAAGGACAGCAAGAAGTATCCGGACCGCCTGAAAGACGCGCAGACCGGCACCTCGGAAACCGATGCGCTGGTGGTGATCGGCGGCAGCGTGAAGACGGTACCGGTAGTGGTTGCCGCGTTCGAGTTCAAGTTCATGGGCGGCTCGATGGGGTCGGTGGTCGGCGAGCGTTTCGTCCAGGGCGTGGAAGCGGCGATCGAGTCGAACTCGGCCTTCGTCTGCTTTTCCGCCAGCGGTGGGGCGCGCATGCAGGAGGGCCTGTTTTCACTGATGCAGATGGCCAAGACAGCCGCGGCGCTGACCCAGTTGTCGCGTCACCGGCTGCCTTTTGTGTCGGTGCTGACCGATCCGACCATGGGCGGCGTGTCGGCGAGCTTCGCCATGCTGGGTGACCTGATCGTCGCCGAGCCGAATGCACTGATCGGCTTTGCCGGTCCGCGCGTGATCGAACAGACCGTGCGCGAAACCCTGCCGGAAGGCTTCCAGCGCGCCGAGTTCCTGCAGGAAAAAGGCGCCATCGACCGCATCATCGATCGTCGCCAGATGCGCAGCGAACTGGCGGCCACGCTGACCATGATGATGGGACGCCCCGCGCTGGCAGCCTGAATCCACGGTCGGTCGCGCGCTCAGAGCCGCCGTGACAACGCCCGTATCGGCGTGGCCCGTCTTCCCTTTCCGGTTTTCCAGCCATCAACGGTAATTTGATTGTGCAACGTCCGACCTCTCTTGACGCCTGGCTGGAACGACTCGAACAGTTGCATCCCAGCGCGATCGATCTCGGCCTTGATCGGGTGCGTCGGGTCAGGGAAGCGCTTGGACTGACGCCTGATTTTCCGCTCATCGTGGTCGGCGGCACTAACGGAAAGGGCTCTACCTGCGCCTATCTCGAAGCCATACTCGGCGCAGCCGGCTACCGCACCGGCCTCTACAGTTCACCCCATCTGCTGCGCTACAACGAACGCGTGCGAATCGCCGGCAAAGAGGCGAGCGACGCCGAACTCGTCACTGTGTTCGAGCGGGTCGACGCGGCACGCGGTGAAGTCTCGCTGACCTATTTCGAATTCGGCACACTCGGCGCCATGGCCCGGTTCATCGATGCCGGTATTGACGTGGCCATTCTTGAGGTCGGCCTCGGCGGGCGGCTCGATGCCGTGAACATATTCGATGCTGACGTTGCAATCGTCACCAGCGTCGATCTTGACCACATGGACTACCTGGGCGACAGCCGCGAAAAAATCGGCTTCGAGAAGGCGGGTATCTACCGGGGCGGTCGTCCTGCCATTTGCGCTGACCCCGTGCCGCCCGCGAGCCTGCTTGCGCATGCCCGCCAGATTGGCGCCGACCTGCGGCGCGTGGACCGGGACTTTTTAGGTCAGCGCGAAGGCGATCGCTGGAATTATCGCAGCCCCGACACGCGCTGGACGGACTTGCCGCTGCCCGTCATGACGGGCGCCTGCCAGATGCGCAACGCGTCCGCTGCGCTGGCAGCGCTGGATGCCCTGCAGGATCGTTTGCCGGTGAGCGAGGCGGCGATACGCCAGGGGCTGGCAGCTACCCGCATACCGGGCCGATTCCAGTACATCGCCCAGGCGCCGGCGGTCATCCTGGACGTGGCGCACAATCCGGAAGCCGCGCGAGCACTGGCCGCCACCCTGCGCGGCCAGCCGATCAGCGGACGCACGCTGGCCGTGGTGGGCATGCTGGCCGACAAGGATGCGGCGGGTGTGTGTGCGGCATTGCGCGACCAAATCGATGCCTGGTGGACGTGTACGCCTGCTTCGCCGCGTGCGCAGGATGCCCGGGCGCTGGCTGCCGTACTGCGCGGGCAGGTGGGTGAGGCGCCGGCAATATGTGTGCAGCCGGATGCAAATCGCGCACTCGAGGCGGCGCAAAGCGCGGCACACGAAGATGATAGAATTCTTGTCTTCGGTTCGTTTTATACCGTTGCCGCCGTGCTCGACCATGCCACCACCCAGCAGTGAAAATGACCTCAAACGCCTTGCCCGACGCCGCCTGATCGGTGCGGTGGCGCTGGCCTTGCTGGCGGTGATCGTGTTGCCGCTGCTGCTGGAAGACGAACCCCCGCCAACAAGCACGCTGTCGGTCCGTATGGCCACGATGCCCGAACAGACGTCCGTCCCTGCTCACGACGCCTCCCTGCCGGAGGCCGCCCCGCCCCCCGAGCCTGCCAGGGCGGCAACCAGACCCGAGCCTACGCCTGAGCCCGAAACGGTCAAGCCTGAACCTGTCAAGGCAGAACCTGTCAGAACAGAACCTGTCAGAACAGAACCCGCCAAACCGCAGGCCAAGCCACACCCCGTTGCGGCGTCGGTTCCACAGGACAAGCCTGTGGCGGCGAGCGAGATGTTCGTGGTGCAGCTTGCCGCCCTGTCGGATGGCGCCAAGGCGCGCGAGCTCAAGGCGCGTGCGGCGCTGATGGGGCTGCCGAGTTACACCGATACAGTCGGCAACCTGACACGCGTGCGCGTGGGCCCCTTTGCGACGCGCGAGGCCGCGATGGCGGCTGCCGTGAGATTGGCCGAAAATGGCATGGGTGGGCAGGTACTGACCAAATGAGCATGCTCGACATCATCGTGCTGCTGGTGCTGCTGCTGACCGTGGTGCGCGGCCTGATGCGCGGCATGGTCGACACACTGTTTTCGCTGGTGGCCTGGATTCTGGCGTTTGCGCTCGGCAGATGGGGCGCCTTGCTGGTGGCGCCGTGGCTGCCGGCCGCAATCGAGAGCCCGGGCATCCGCTATTTCGCCGGGTTTGCCGTGGTTTTTCTGGTGGTGCTGATCGGTGTGCTGCTGCTCGGACATGTCCTGTCTTCGCTGGTCAAGGCAGCGGGGCTGGGCGGGGCGGACAAGGTGCTGGGCGGCGTGCTGGGGATGGCCAAGGGACTGGCGATCCTGGTCGGTCTGACGCTCGCGGCCGGACTGACCTCCTTGCCGCGCACCGATTTCTGGAAGCAGGCCAGGCTGTCGGGTAGCCTGCAGGCGATGGCACAGCACGTCTTGCCGCTGGTGCCGACCGACGTGGCGAAATATATTCGTTTTGAATAACTTTATGGACGGGTGCACAGCATGTGCGGGGTAATCGGAGTCGTTTCCAATTCGGCGGCCAATCAGCTTTTGTATGACGGGCTGATGGTGCTCCAGCATCGCGGTCAGGACGCAGCCGGCATCGTGACGGCGGAAGAAAGCCGTTTCCACATGCACAAGGGGCAGGGGTTGGCGCGCGACGTGTTCCGTACCCGCGACATGCGCAATCTGCTGGGCGACATGGGTGTGGCGCATGTGCGCTATCCCACCGCAGGCAGTGCGTCGTCTTCGGCCGAATCGCAACCGTTCTACGTGAACTCGCCATACGGCATCGTGCTGGGACACAACGGCAACCTCACGAATACCCACGAACTCAAGGAATCGCTGTTCCGCGCCGACCTGCGTCATGTCAACACCAACTCGGATTCCGAAGTGCTTCTTAACGTGCTAGCGCACGAGCTGCAGGTACGGGCGTCCGGACGGCAACTGAACCTGGACACGATATTCGGCGCCGTGGCCGGTGTACATGCACGTTGCAAGGGCGCCTATGCCGTGACGGCTTTCATCGCCGGCTACGGTCTGCTGGCCTTCCGCGACCCGCACGGTATCCGGCCGCTGGTAATCGGCGTCAACGATCAGGTTGTGCCGCACGAATACATTGTCGCCTCGGAGAGCGTGGCGATCGATACGCTGGGTTTCCGGTTGCTGCGCGACGTGGCGCCGGGCGAGGCGGTGTTCATCGACTACCAGCGCAAGCTGCACAGCCGCCTGTGCAGCGACAAGGCCGTGCTCAACCCCTGCATCTTCGAGTATGTATATCTGGCGCGTCCCGATTCGGTGATGGATGGCGTTTCGGTCTACAACACGCGCCTGGCGATGGGGGTATCGCTGGCCGAAAAGATCAAACGCGACTTCTCCCGCCTGAAGATCGACGTGGTGATTCCGATTCCCGATACCAGCCGCCCCTCGGCGCTGCAGCTGGCGAACCACCTCAACGTGCCGTACCGCGAAGGCTTCATCAAGAATCGCTACATCGGGCGCACCTTCATCATGCCCGGGCAGGCGCTGCGCAAGAAATCGGTACGGCAGAAGCTCAACGCCATCGGCGAGGAATTCAAGGGGCAGAACGTGCTGCTGGTCGACGACTCCATCGTGCGCGGCACCACCAGCCGCGAGATCGTGCAGATGGCCCGCGATGCCGGCGCGGCGAAGGTGTATTTCGCCTCGGCCTCGCCGCCGGTGCGCTACTCCAATGTGTACGGCATCGACATGCCGACCCGCAACGAATTGATCGCCAACGGCCGCAGCGACGACGAGATCGCACGCGAGATCGGCTGCGATGCGCTGATCTATCAGGACCTCGATGCCATGGTGGAAGTGGTCAGGGCGGGCAACCCGGCGATTCCCGACTTCGACACCTCGTGTTTCGATGGCCGCTATGTCACGGGAGACGTCACGCCCGAGTACCTGAACTATGTCGAAGCCATGCGCAACGGCGAAACGCCTTCGCCATCGGCCCTGTCGACCCAGCAACTCGATCTCAACCTGGCGGTGAATAACGGTTGACCGTGCCCGGCGCCGGGCGTAAATTGTGCGGGGTACATTGCATGTGGCGCCGATTTGAACCTCAGCTTGCGGGCGCTTGATAAATCCGGCTAAAGCGTCGCCAGGGAAACCCCGAATCGCGCAGCCGTTCGGGGTTTTTTATTTTTGGAGAACAACAATATGAACAACGACGAATACGACATCGAGACCCTGGCCGTGCGCGCCGGGTCGGTACGCAGCCAGTTCAACGAGCACTCGGAGGCGATGTTCCTTACGTCGAGTTTCATGTTCGGCAGCGCGGCGGAAGCGGCAGCGCGCTTCAAGGGCGAGCAGCCCGGACCCATCTACTCGCGCTTCGTCAATCCCACGGTCAACATGATGGAAGCGCGGCTTGCCGCACTGGAAGGCGCCGAGCGCTGCGTGGCGTTCGCCTCCGGCATGGCGGCGATTCTGGCGACCGTGATGGGCTTGATGAGGGCAGGCGAGCACATCGTCGCGTCGCGCTCGATCTTCGGCTCGACCGTGCAGTTATTCTCCAACATCCTTGGGCGTTTTGGCGTCGAAACGACCTATGTGTCGCCGACCGACCCGGCAGAATGGCGGGCGGCGGTGAAGCCGAACACGAAGCTTCTTTTTGTCGAGTCGCCGTCCAACCCGCTGACCGAGGTCAGCGATATTCGCGCGCTCGCCGATATCGCCCACGATGCCGGGGCCTGGCTCGCGGTCGATAACTGCTTCTGTTCGCCCGCGCTGCAGAAGCCACTGGAATTCGGCGCCGACATCATCATCCACTCCGCCACCAAATATCTCGACGGGCAGGGTAGGGTAATCGGGGGTGCCGTGCTGGGCAGCAAGGAATTGATGGAGGGCGTTTTTGGCTTCCTGCGCACGGCTGGCCCGACGCTGTCGGCGTTCAATGCCTGGGTGATCCTGAAAGGCATGGAGACGCTCTGGCTGCGCATGGAAGCGCATTCGCGCAACGCGCTGGCACTGGCGCAATGGCTGGAAGCCCAGCCGCAGGTGGCGCGCGTGTGGTATCCGGGCCTGCCTTCGCACCCGCAGCACGAACTCGCGATGCGCCAGCAGAAAACCGGCGGCGGCATTGTCTCGTTCGAACTCAAGGGCGGCAAGGATGACGCCTGGAAATTGATCGACGCGACGAAGCTGCTGTCGATCACCGCCAACCTCGGCGATACCAAGTCCACGATCACGCATCCGGCGTCGACCACGCACGGCCGCATGACGGTGGAGCAGCGTGCTGCAGCCGGTATCAGCGACGGATTGATACGCATTGCCGTGGGCCTGGAGTCGGTAGCCGACATCGAGGCTGACCTGGCGCGTGGGCTGGCGTGATGAAAGCGCTGCTCGGCCTGTTTGCGTTGTGCGTCGGACTGGCGCATGCGGACGACATGACGGTACTGCGCTACGTCGACCAGGATCCGGGCGATCCACCCTACCTGACGCGCATTCTGGTCACCCCGGATTTCCTGCGTATGGACAGTGGCGAGGATGCGGGCGATTTCACCCTGCTTGACCGACAGCGGCAGGTAGTCGTCAACGTCATGCAGGGCAGCAAGCTGGCGATGGTGTTTGTGCCTGGCGTGCTGCCGCCGAAACCCGCCGACTGGGCTTCCAGGCTTGAAGCGGGCGAGGCAGTGCGGGGTGGCCAGCGTTTCACCCTGACGGTCAACGGCGTCGTGTGCAGCGAGGGCATTGCCGCCAGGCATGCCATGGATGCGGCACGCGCGATGAGCAAACTGAAATCCATTCTGGCCGCGACCCAGTACCGGGTGTGGAAGGCGTCGTCACCCGACATGCAGCACGATTGCGATCTGGCGAATCAGGTATGGAATTCGGGCGATACGCTCACGCTGGGTCTGCCGCTCGAGGAACGCGAGTTCACCGGGCGGTCGCGAAAATTCGAGAGCGAAACCAGGCAGCCGGTGAATCCCGGTCTGTTCCGTGTACCGGAGGGTGTGACGCGGATCAACGCGCCGTCATAGCGCGTCCACCTGCAGCGTGCAGCCGGCCGTGTCGCACACGACATAGCCCCAGCGGGCGTACCAGTCCGGCACCACCCAGCGTTCGCACGTTTGACCGTCGACCTGGTGGACGTGGTGCGCGGGACGGTGGGTATGGCCGTGGATCAGGCGGCAGACCTGCTGTTCGCGCAGCACGCGCACCACTTCATCGGCATTCACATCCATGATCTCGATGGCCTTGCGCGCCTTGGCCACTTCGCTGCCCACCCGCGCCTGGCGGGCCATGCGCTGGCGCCACGCCTGCGGCAGGCGGCGCAGAAGCATACGCGTCAGCGGATGACGGGCGCGGCGACGAAAGGCCTGGTAGGCGGTGTCGTCGGTACACAGGGTATCGCCGTGCATCAACAGCGTCGGCACGCCATACAGATCGATCCGCGCGGGATCGGCGATCAGCGTCATGCCGGAGCGTGTGGCGTAGCGTTCGGCCAGCATGAAATCGCGGTTGCCATGCATGAAGCACACCCGCGTGCCCGCTTCGGCCAGCGCCGCGAGCCGGCGGGCCGTGTCGCCGGCGACCTGCTCGTCATGATCGTCGCCGATCCAGGTCTCGAACAGGTCTCCCAGGATGTAGAGTGCATCCGCACCCGCGACCTCGTCCTGCAGGAAGCGAAAAAAACGCCCGGTGGCAGCCGGGCGTTCGTCGGTGAGGTGCAGGTCGGCAACGAAATAGGTGCGGCCTGCGCCTGGTTTTGCAGTCAGGTTCACCGTACCGGTCAGACGATTTCTGCCTTGGTGATCACCACGTCCTCCAGCGGCACGTCCTGGAGACCGCCGCGGTTGCCGGTCTTCAGCTTTTTGATTGTGTCGACCACGTCCGTACCGTCGACCACCTTGCCAAACACGGCATAGCCGTAACCTTGCGGCGTCGGAGCGGTGAAATTGAGGAAGCTGTTGTCGGCGACGTTGATGAAGAACTGCGCCGTGGCTGAACCGGGGATGGACGTGCGCGCCATGGCGATGGTGTAGGCCTCGTTCTTGAGGCCATTGGAGGCTTCGTTCTCGATCGGCTCGCGAGTGGGCTTCTGCGTCATGCCGGGCTCGAAGCCGCCGCCCTGGATCATGAAGCCGTCGATCACGCGATGGAAGAGCGTGCCGTCGAAAAAGCCGTCGCGCACGTACTGCAGAAAGTTTTCCACCGTCTTCGGGGCCTTTGCGGCGTTGAGTTCGAGCGTGATGATGCCGTGATTCGTATGCAGCTTGACCATGTGGAGTCCTATAGGGAGTTTTACGTGGATGAACCGGCCCGAGCGTGTTGCAGGTGCCGGAGATTGCGCGTGCTGTTTTTATCTGGCCGGCTGGGCGGAGCCCGGCACAGGTTTGGTCGCCGATCGGGTTGCCTGGCCGCCGAGCATGCTCTGGATCAGCTTGAGCCGGGTTTGAGCCGTTGGGTTGCCCGGGTCGAGCGCCACAACCTTGCCATACTCGATCGCCGCCATTTTGGCATAAATGTCGCCGAGATTCTCGTGCGCGGTGACATAGTCGGGATGGGTTCGAAGTGCCATTTCGAGCGCGTTCCGAGCCAGTTCATAGCGGCCCTGCGAGGCGTAGAGCACGGCCAGGTTGTTGTGGGGCTCGGGCAACTCGGGATAATTCCCGGTCAGATTCTTGAACACCTCGATGGCATCGTTGGTCTTGCCCAGATCGCCGAGTATCAGGCCTTTGAGGAACAGGGCACGCGCGTCCGCCGGCTTGCCGGCCAGATAGCGATTGGCCTGCTCGAGCGCGGCGGCCAGTTCGCCGTTGCGGAACTTCAGGTTGATGTCCTGAATTTCATCGGCTCGTGCAGGGAGGCTGACGAGCATGACGCCGGCAACAACGGCGGCAAGGAAACGCGACAAGGCCATGTGATATGCTCGGATCATCTTGGGAAGCCGGCATTCTAACAACATCGACCCCGCTAAGACAGTCGCTGCGCCGCTTCGGACCGCCCCCTGACATTTCACCCCAGACCCGCTCGCATCATGCTGCACATCACCAATTCCCTCACGCGCACCAAGGAAGAATTCGTCCCGCTCGCTCCCGGCGTCGTTCGCATGTACGTCTGCGGCATGACGGTATACGACCTGTGTCATCTGGGGCACGCGCGGGTGTTCGTGGTGTTCGACATGGTGACGCGCTGGCTGCGCGCCAGCGGCTACCGGGTCGACTACGTCCGCAACATCACCGACATCGACGACAAGATCATCAAGCGTGCGCAGGACAACGGCGAAACGCCGGCCGAACTGACCGGACGCTTCATTGCCGCGATGCACGAAGACGAGCGTGCGCTGGGCGTGCTGCCGCCCGACCATGAACCGCGCGCCACCGAATATGTCGCGCAGATGCTGGCACTGATCGGACAGTTGATCGCCAACGGCCTGGCCTATCCGGCGCCCAACGGCGACGTGTACTACAGCGTGCGCGCTTTCCCCGCATACGGCCGGCTATCCGGCAAAAGCCTCGACGAACTGCGTGCGGGCGAACGCGTGGACATCGACCCGAACAAGCGTGATCCGATGGATTTCGTGCTGTGGAAAGCCGCCAAGCCGGGCGAGCCGGCGTGGGAATCCCCGTGGGGCCCGGGCCGCCCCGGCTGGCACATCGAATGCTCGGCGATGAGTGCGGAACTGCTCGGCCGACATTTCGACATCCACGGCGGCGGCCAGGACCTGCAGTTTCCCCATCACGAAAACGAGATCGCCCAATCCGAGGGCGCACACGGCTGCACCTTCGTCAACTACTGGCTGCACAACGGCTTCGTGCGGGTGGATAACGAGAAGATGTCGAAGTCGCTCGGCAACTTCTTCACCATCCGCGAAGTGCTGACGCAATATGACGCCGAAGTGGTGCGCTTTTTCATTCTGCGCGCCCATTACCGCAGCCCGCTGAATTATTCGGACGCACACCTCGACGACGCCCGGGGCGCGCTGACCCGGCTGTATACGGCACTGAAGAACACGCCCGTCACGGCACCCGCCCCCGACTGGGACCAGCCGGCCGCCCGGCGCTTC
The DNA here is from genome assembly GCA_964452995.1 of uncultured Thiobacillus sp. Lineage (GTDB taxonomy): Bacteria > Pseudomonadota > Gammaproteobacteria > Burkholderiales > Thiobacillaceae > Thiobacillus. Next base: position 7,599 of record CAYVOR010000017.1, on the reverse strand, counting down.
AAGGCGGCGATGGACGACGATTTCAACACCCCGGAAGCGCTCGCCGTGCTGTTCGAACTGGCCGGCGAGGCCAACCGCGGCGACGCCACCGCGGCGGCGACGCTGCGCAGCCTCGGCGCGGTGCTCGGCCTGCTGCAGCGCGAGGCCGCGGATTTCCTACAGGCCGGGAGTGTTGCCGACGGCCTGTCCGAAGCCGGCATCGAAGCCTTGATCGCCGCACGTCAGGCAGCGCGCCAGGCAAAGAATTTCGCCGAGTCCGACCGCATTCGTGACGAACTGGTGGCCGCCGGCATCGTGCTCGAGGACGGGGCCGGTGGCACCACCTGGCGCCGGGCCTGAACACGGTCGAGTGGCGTGGACAGCAGGCGGTGCCGCCACGACGGCGTAAGCGCGGCATGACATCCCGCCCACTCGTCTCGGTCGGCGCCATGAATTGGGAGCGGCCCGATTGGCGCGGCAGCTTTTATCCGGAAGACCTGCCGGAAGACTGGTTGTTGTCTTATTACAACACGCAATTCCAGGCGGTCTACCTGCCGGCCTCCGTGTGGCAGACCGCATCCCGGGCAACCTGGGAACACTGGCTGGACGACACCCTGGAGACGTTTTGCTTCGTGCTGGAGCCGGGTGACATGGAAACCGCTCCGCCGGTTTCGTCTCGCGTGCTGCTGGCGACTCCTGCGTGGACGGCGAAGCATGTCTGGTGGCTGGACGCGGCCTCCGACCTGCGGGCACTGGCACAGCGCATCACACAGCAGGCGGCAACCGGCGAGCCCCTGTTCGTATTCAGTCGGGGCGGCGACCTCATGCAACTTGAGCGGGTGAATACCCTGAAGCGGGTCATGGGTTATTGAGCGTACGGGAAAGCGTCTGTCGATGACGATGAACTGCTCGGCTTCGGTAGAATAGTGGCCCTCAACGATAAAAACAGGCCCGATTTCTTGCAAAACGACATTCTGGTCGAGATCGAAGATGCTGTATTTGGCTACGGTGCCCGGCCGGTTTTGAAGGGCGTCAACCTGACCGCCAAACGGGGGCAGGTCGTGGCCATCATGGGCAGCAGCGGTTGCGGCAAAACCACTCTTCTGCGTCTGATTGGCGGGCAGATCAAGCCCGGCCAGGGCACGGTGCGCGTGGCGGGCGAGTCGCTGGGCGAACTCGACCGGGCGGGGCTCTACCGGCTACGCCGCAAAATGGGCATGCTGTTCCAGTTTGGTGCGCTGTTCACCGACATATCGGTGTTCGACAATGTGGCTTTCCAGTTGCGCGAACACACCGACCTGCCGGAAGACGCCATTCGCGACCTGGTGCTGATGAAACTGCATGCCGTGGGCTTGCGTGGCGCCGCGCATCTGATGCCGGCCGAGCTTTCCGGCGGCATGGCGCGGCGGGTGGCGCTGGCCCGCGCGATTGCGCTGGAGCCCATGCTGGTGATGTACGACGAACCGTTTGCCGGCCTCGACCCCATTTCACTGGGGGTGACCGGCAACCTGATCCGGCGCCTGACCGACACGCTGGGACTGACCTCGCTGGTGGTCACGCACGATGTGCAGGAGTCACTGAAAATCGTTGATTATGTCTATTTCGTCTCGGAAGGCGTGATCGTGGCAGAAGGCACGGCAGACGAGATCCGGGCGTCCGCGCTGCCGTATGTGCATCAGTTCGTGCATGGCGAGTCCGATGGGCCGGTACCGTTCCACTATCCGGCACCGCCCTACGTCGACGATCTTGGATTGGGAGTGCGGAGTGCTTAAGCAGGCGATTGAAAATCTGGGCTATCACACCATCCAGGGGGTCTGGCGCATCGGTTTCGCCAGCCGTTTCTTCCTGGCAGTTCTGCTGCATTCGGGTACCGCGTTCCGCCGCTTTGGCCTGACCATCCGCGAGATGTATTTCACCGGCGTGCTATCGCTCATCATCATCCTGGTGTCGGGGCTGTTCGTCGGCATGGTGCTCGGCCTGCAGGGCTATGAAACGCTGCAGCGCTACGGCTCGGAATCCGCGCTGGGCACGCTGGTGGCGCTCTCTCTGGTACGCGAGCTGGGGCCGGTTCTGGCCGGCCTTTTGTTCGCCAGCCGGGCCGGCTCGGCCATCACTGCGGAAATCGGCCTGATGAAGGCAACCGAGCAGTTGTCGGCGATGGAAATGATGGCGGTCGATCCAATCGCCCGTGTGGTGGCGCCGCGCTTCTGGGCGGGAGTGATTTCGATGCCGCTGCTGGCGGCGCTGTTCTCGGCCATGGGCGTGCTGGGCGGCTACCTGGTCGGCGTGAAGCTGATCGGCGTGGACGAAGGGACGTTCTGGTCGCAGATGCAAGGGTCGGTCGATTTTGGGCAGGACATCCTGAACGGCGTCATCAAGAGCGTCGTGTTCGGGCTTGCCGTGACCACCATCGCGCTGTTCGAGGGCTACGATGCGCCGCCCACTGCCGAAGGCGTATCGGGCGCCACCACACGTACCGTCGTGACCTCCAGCCTGGCGGTGCTGGTGCTGGACTTTATCTTGACCGCATTCATGTTCCGGGGACTCAATTAAATGAACAGGACCATACTCGATCTCTGGGTAGGATTATTCGTCATCGCGGGTCTCGGCGCCTTGCTGTTCCTGGCGCTCAAGGTCGGCAGCACGAGCACTGTAAGCTCGGCAAACAGCTATGAAGTCATAGCCGATTTCCAGAACATCGGCGGTCTCAAGCCCCGTGCACCGGTCAAAAGCGCGGGCGTGGTCGTGGGACGGGTGGCGGATATCCGCTTTGACAACGAAAAATACGAAGCGGCCGTCACGCTTCGCCTGGACAAGCGCTATGCTTTCCCCAAGGACACATCCGCGGCCATCATGACCTCGGGCCTGCTGGGCGAGCAATACATCGGGCTGGAAGCCGGCGGCGACAGTCAGAAACTGAAAGACAATGACCGTATCCTGATCACGCAGGACGCAGTGGTGCTGGAGAATCTGATCGGTCAGTTTTTATACGGCAAGGCTGAAGCCGGGCCGTCAACAGAAAAATGACACGCCACATCCTGACTCGCACATTCCTGGCAGCCAGCATGCTACTGGCTGCGCTGCCGGGCGCAGCCGATACCATCACGCTGCAGCAGGCGGTGGAAATGAGCCTGGCCGCCGACCCCCGCATCAAGGAACGCGAGCAGGTGGTTGAAGCCGCACGCAGTATGGTGCAGGAAGTCCAGGGAAATGCCGGCTGGCGTCTCAGCGCCAACGCGTTTGTCGGACTGGCGCCGCAAGTCGAGGGCGGGTTTTATCAGGGCGGGAGCTTCAGCGGAACTGCGCCGCGTACCGACGGCGACGAATTTCATGGCCTGTCTGACTGGACGCACCTCGATTTCGCGCTGATCAAGCCGCTCTTCACCTTCGGCAAGATCGAGCATTACGGCGACGCCGCGCAGAGCAACGTTGATCTCAAGCAGGGTGAGCTCCGGCAAACGCGTACCGATACGGTTTACGACACCAAGCGCGCCTATTTCGGCTATCTGACCGCGCGCGATACCCGGGTTTTTCTGGAAGACATGCAGAGTCGGCTGAATCAGTCCATCGCGTCGGTCGAGCATAATCTCGAGAAAGAAAACGGCGAATCGAAGCAGTCCGACCTGTATGCGCTGCAGACGGCGAAAGGCTTGCTCGCCAAATATGTGAATCAGGCGCGTGCGATCGAAAAAATCAGTCTGGATGGCCTGAAAGTGCTGACCGGCACAGGTCTGAAGGAAGACCTGAGCGTGGCAGACGAGCGCATCGCACCGGTGCCGTTTCCACAGATCGATCTGGCCGAATTCCAGGCGCGTGCGCTGCAGGACCGTCCGGAGATGCAGCAGCTCGAAGCCGGATTGCGCGCCCGCCGCGCCCTGGTGGCGGCCAAGAAGGCGGATCGCATGCCGGACGTCTACGCGGGTGTGATCGGGCAGTTCAACTATGCTTCGCAGCGCGATCGGCTGGATAATCCCTACATCATCGATCCCTTCAACGGAGCCGGGCTCACGCCGGTGGTGGGCGTGAAGTGGGACACGGTCTTTGGTGCTGCCAATGCGCGCGTCAATCAGGTCCAGGCCGAACTGGAAGCGCTCAACCACAAGAAGGCGTTCGCGGTGGCGGGCATACCGTTCGAAGTGGGCGAGGCCTATATCAACGCCCAGGCCAACTTCAACGCGCAGCGCGAGCTGAGCGAGGGTGCCACGGCGGCACGGCGCTGGATGGTGGCGTCACTGGCCGATCTGTCGGCCGGCCTGGCAAGTGCCGACAAGGCGGCCGACGCGATCAAGAGTTACGTTCTGGTGCAGACGGAATATCTCCGTACGGTGAACGACTACAACATGAATGTGGCGCAACTGGCGCGCCTGACGGGTGAACTCAAGTAAGGTGCTGGCGTCTACCTGATAATCCGTTTTTCCATAGATCCCTTTTCGAATAGGACATAGTTATGTTGCGTACGTTTTTTCTGCTTATGGCGCTGGTATCAGGATTCGGCACCCACACGGCACTGGCCGCTGATACGCCGCCCGATGTGCTGGCGCGTGACACCACGCAGGAAGTGCTTGCCATCCTGAAGCAGGACAAGGAGATCCAGGGCGGCGATCTGAACAAGGTGTATCAACTGGTCGAAGCCAAGATCCTGCCCAATTTCGACTTCAACCGCATGACCCAGCTGGCCGTCGGCAAGCACTGGCCGCGCGCCACCGCCAGCCAGAAGCAGACGCTGGTGACCGAGTTCCGCAATCTGCTGGTGCGGACCTACTCCAGTTCGCTCACGGCCTTCACCAACCAGACCATCGAGTTCCGGCCGCTGACGATGAAACCCGGCGACACCGACGTCACGGTCCGCTCCGAAATCCGTCAGCCGGGTAATCAACCCATTCCCATCGACTACAGCATGTACAAAACCAATTTCGGCTGGAAGGTGTACGACGTGTCGATTGATGGGGTCAGCCTGGTGACCAATTACCGCGCTTCCTTCGCCAGCACCATCCGCCAGAGCGGGATCGATGGGCTGATCAAGATCCTGACCGACAAGTCCGCACGCAGCGCGCCCCAGCCGGCGCCGCGTTCAGGCTCGTGATTGCGTGTGACAATTCAGGCTGTCGCATCACCGGCGCGGTGACCGTCGACAGTGTGGGCGGCCTGCTGCGCGAATTGCAGCCCCAACTTGAAAAAGGCGTCGATACGCTGGATTTCAGCGGGGTCGAGCGTGTCGATTCGTCCGCGCTCGCACTCATATTCAGTGCCATGCGGCAGGCTCGTCGGGCAGGCCGGTCCTTGACCTGCACCGGCCTGCCACCCAGTTTTACCACGCTGGCCGACCTGTATGGCGTATCCGATTTGCTGACGGCATGAGCCAGGCAACGCCTGCCATCCAGGTCAGCGACCTGCGCAAGCGTTTTGGTGCCACCCTGGCACTCGATAACGTCTCGCTCGATATTCAGTCGGGTGAGTTTTTCGGGCTGCTGGGCCCCAATGGTGCAGGCAAGACCACGCTGATTTCCATCCTCGCGGGGCTCGCGCGTGCCGATTCTGGCCGCGCTGCCATCCTGGGCCACGATGTGGTAAGGGACTATCGCCAGTCGCGCCGCGCGCTGGGCGTGGTGCCGCAGGAACTGGTCTACGATCCCTTTTTCAACGTGCGCGAAACCCTGCGCATCCAGTCCAGCTACTTTGGCCTCAGGCACAACGACGGCTGGATCGACGAGATCATGCATCATCTCGATCTGGTCCAGCATGCCGACAAGAACACGCAGAACCTGTCGGGCGGCATGAAGCGGCGGCTGCTGGTGGCGCAGGCGCTGGTGCACAAGCCGCCGGTCATCGTGCTCGACGAGCCGACAGCCGGTGTCGACGTCGATCTGCGTCGCTCGTTGTGGGAATTCATCAGCCGCCTCAACCGCGAGGGGCATACCATCCTCCTGACCACGCATTACCTGGAAGAGGCCGAGGCGCTGTGCGGCCGCATCGCGATGCTGAAGAGCGGCCGCGTCGTCGCCTGCGATACCACGCGCAACCTGCTGCAATTGACCAACGAGCATTGCGCGCAACTGCGTCTGGATCGGGATGACGTGCCGATCGCCTGGCAGGCTCGACTGCTGCGTGACGCGGAGGGCAGCTGGCGCGTCAACTTCAGCGACTACGCGGAACTGGAAACCCTGCTGGCCGACCTGCGTAGCGCCGGGGTGCGCGTGATGGAAATGCATTTGCAGGAACCTGATCTGGAGGATGTCTTTACCGACATCATGAAACGCACATGAGCGGGTTATCGGCACTGTTCTACAAGGAACTCCTGCGCTTCTGGAAAGTGGCGGTGCAAACCGTGGTCGCACCGGTGGTGATGGCGCTGCTGTATCTCCTGATCTTCTCGCATGCCCTTGAAACGCGTGTCGAGGTCTATCCCGGTGTTTCATACACCAGCTTCCTGGTGCCGGGCCTGGTGATGATGAGCATGCTGCAGAATGCCTTCTCCAACAGCTCGTCCAGCCTCATCCAGTCGAAGATGCAGGGCAACATCGTGTTCGTGCTGCTGCCGCCGCTGTCGTATCTGGAATTCTTTCTCGCCTATCTCGGCGCGGCGATCCTGCGCGGACTGATCGTCGGGCTCGGCGTGTGGGCGGTGACCCTGTGGTACGCGCCATTTCAGCTGCCGCATCCGGCCTGGCTGCTGGCGAACGCGCTGCTGGCCTGCGCGATCATGGGCACGGTCGGCATCCTGGCGGGAATCTGGGCGGAAAAATACGACCAGCTGGCGGCATTCCAGAATTTTCTCATCATGCCGCTTACCTTCCTGTCCGGCGTGTTCTACTCGATTTACTCCTTGCCCCCCTTCTGGCAGGCCGTGTCGCGCGCCAATCCGGTGTTCTACCTGATCGACGGTTTCCGCTATGCCTTTGTGGGCCAGTCCGACGCCGATCCCTGGCTCGGTCTGCTGGTCGCCGGGGCCTGCTTTGTGGCAATATCCGCGCTCACCCTGATGCTGCTGAAGAGCGGCTACAAACTCAGACACTAGATTGAGCAAGATATAGCGAGGCAAGACAGGCATGGTCACTCCCGACGACATCAAAGGCTGGATCACCGAAAAGCTGCCGTGCGACTACATCGAACTGGATGGCGACGGCCAGCATTTCCAGGCGGTGATCGTCAGCCCGGCCTTCACCGGCAAGAACATGATCCAGCAGCACCGGCTGGTCTACGAGGTGCTGGGCACCCGCATGCACGCGCAGATTCATGCGCTGTCGATGAAGACCTACACACCGGAAGACTGGGCCAGGCGTTAACCTGGAAACCGCAGTTGAACGCTCCTGAACTTAAGGGATTTTGTATGGATAGTGGCATTTCGCCTTCGATTCTGTTTGCTGGCAAGGCGAGTCCGCTACGCACCCGCTGGCACGCCCGGTCGTGCGCCTGCCTTGGTCGCGCGTCGTTGCAGGCGTCGGCCTGCCGCCTCCTCGCTTCGCGGCAGCCACCTGCCCGGACGCACCATCAGGCGCATTCAACTGTGGTTTCCAGGTTATGGACGCGCTGCTGATCCACGGCGGCAATCCGCTTGCCGGCGAGGTGCGCATTTCCGGCGCCAAGAACGCCGCGCTGCCGATCCTGACCGCCAGCCTGCTC
>CAYVOR010000016.1:0-46481 GCA_964452995.1 uncultured Thiobacillus sp. | reverse complement strand
CTCGCGCGTGCGTGAAGCCGTCGCCAACCAGGAAAAGGCGCGTCAGGATCTCGCGACCGCAACGCGCGACGCCAGCCTGCAGGCGCGTCAGGCCTGGCTCAACGTCAGCAGCGGCGCGGCCCGCGTGAAGGCGCTGGAACAGGCGCTCGCCTCCACCCAGACCCAGCTCGCCTCCACCAAGCTCGGCCAGCAGGTCGGCGTGCGGACCAGCCTCGACGTGCTCAACGCCGAGCAGCAGGTGCTGTCCGCCCGCCGTGATCTGGCCGGTGCGCGTTACGCCTGCCTGCTGGCCGGATTGTCGCTCAAGGCCGCCGCGGGTATCCTTTCGGCTGACGACCTGCAGACGATCGACGCGTTGTTGACCCCGCAGCACGGCAACGCTTCAACCTCCGCCGCCGATACCCCGACGACAGCACCTCCTGCGGCACGTGCCCTGAAACATGACTCGCTGACACTTGGCCGAACAGACCCAGCCGCCGCCCGCTAAAAAACCGCCGGCGCACGAGGACACCTCTCACCGCCATTCCCTCCCGATCCGCCTGATCTGTGTCGGGTCAGGGATTCTGTTCATGGCGCTCGGCCTGCTCGGGGTCTTTCTGCCGGTGTTGCCGACCACGCCATTCATGCTGCTGGCTGCAGCGTGCTTCGCACGCTCATCGCGCCGCATCCACCGCTGGTTGCTGAACAACCCGACCTTCGGCCCGATCATCGACGAATGGCACACCTATCGCAGCATCCCCTACCGGGCCAAACGAACTGCCCTGCTGCTGATTGCGCTGAGCTTCGGCGTGTCCATTGCGTTCTTCGTACCGGGCTGGCCGGCGAAACTGGCAATGGGGATTGGCGGTCTGGTATTGGGAATCTGGATCGGGCGCATTCCCTCGCGGGACGCGCCACGCCGGACATGACGCGTTAATGCAGCGTGCCGCCGCCCAGCAACGTCCACACCCGACCGGCCGCCCCCTTGTGCGCGGCCGTGAACGCCTTGCCGGCTTCGCCCATCCGCTGTCGCGCCGCGCCATCCTGCAGCAGTCGCGCCGCCTCGCGGGCCCATGATTCGGCATTCTCCACCCGCACCGCGGCACCCTGCGCGATGGCGTCTTCCGCCGCCTGCTTGAAGTTCTCGGTATGCGGGCCGAGGATCACGGGGCAGCCCACCGCGCACGCCTCGATCAGATTCTGCCCGCCATAGGGCAGCAGGCTGCCACCGATCAGCGCGCAATCCGCCGCCTGGTAATAGGCAAACATCTCGCCCAGGCTATCGCCCAGCCAGACGCGGGTCGAGGCCTGCACCGCTTCACCGCCGCTTCGGCGCTGCAGGCTGAGCCCGCTGCTTTTGGCCAGCGCCGCCACCTCGTCGAAACGTTGCGGATGGCGCGGCACCAGCACCAGCAGCGCCTCGATCGGGGCTGATTTCGCAAAGGCATCCAACACCAGCCGCTCCTCGCCCTCGCGCGTGCTGGCGACGAGCCACACCGGGCGATTGCCGATGCGCTGGCGAAACATCCGGCCCAGTTCCAGCTGGGTGGCGGGCGGATCGATGTCGAATTTGAGATTGCCGCTCACTGCGACGCTGCGTGCACCGAGTTCGAGCAAGCGCCCGGCGTCGGCCTGCGTTTGCGCCGCGACCGCTTCGAAACCGCCCAGGGTTGCGCGTGCCAGCGCCGCCAGTTTGCGATAGCCGCGCGCGGAGCGGGCCGACAGGCGGGCATTCACCAGAAACAGCTTGATGCCCGCTCGCTGCGAGGCCTGCACCAGATTGGGCCACAGTTCGGTTTCCATGATGATGCCGACGCGGGGTTGCGCTTTGCGCAGAAAAAGCCGCATGGCGCCACCCAGGTCATAGGGCAGATAGCGCACCGTCACGCGCGCGCCAAACAGCTGTTCAAGCGTCGCCCGCCCCGCCGGGGTCATGCAGGTCATCAGCAGCGGCGGCGCCGGCATTTGCGCGAGAAACTTTTCCACCAGCGGCGCCGCGGCACGCGCCTCGCCCACCGACACCGCATGGATCCACACGGGGTTTCCGGGCACCGTGCCGATCCAGCCGAAGCGTTCGGGGACATGTCGCCAATAGCCGCGTTCCTTGAACCCGCGCACCAGCAGACGCAACGGAATCCAGGGCAGCGCCAGCCGGAGCAGCAGTTGATACAGCGCGCGTTGCAGGATTAATGTCATGGCCGGATTTTATGGGATGGCCGGGGCATGCTGCTAAAATCGCGCAAAAACGGGGAGGCAAACATGAAAGTGCTGGTCACAGGCGCCGCCGGATTTATCGGCATGCACGTTGCACAAATTCTGCTCAAGCGCGGCGACGAAGTCGTCGGCATCGACAACCTCAACGACTACTACGATACGGCGCTAAAGCTCGCGCGGCTGGAGCAGTTGAAACCCCATCCCGCTTTCCGTTTCATCAAGGACGATATTTCAGACCGCATGGTGATGGAAGGCCTGTTCGAGAAAGAACAGTTCGACGCCGTCATCAACCTCGCCGCGCAGGCCGGCGTGCGCTACTCGCTGAAGAATCCGCACGCCTACGTGCAGTCCAACATCGTCGGCTTCGCCAACCTGCTCGAAGGCTGCCGCCACCACGGCGTCAAGCATTTCGTCTACGCCAGCTCGTCCAGCGTCTACGGCGCCAACACCAAGATCCCGTTTTCCACCCACGACCCGGTCAACCACCCGGTCAGCCTCTACGCCGCCAGCAAAAAAGCCAACGAGCTGATGGCGCACACCTACTCGCACCTCTACGGCCTGCCGACCACCGGCCTGCGCTATTTCACCGTCTACGGCCCGTGGGGCCGGCCCGACATGTCGCCGTGGCTGTTCACCTCGGCGATCCTCGAAGGCCGCACCATCGACGTCTTCAACCACGGCGACATGTCGCGCGACTTCACCTACATCGACGACATCGCCGACGGCACCGTCAAAGTGCTCGACCGCATCCCGCAAGGCAACCCGAATTTCGACCACAACAATCCCGATCCCGCATCGAGCCACGCGCCCTATCGGATCTACAACATCGGCAACCACACGCCGGTGCAGTTGATGGATTTCATCGGCACCATCGAAAAGGCCTTGGGACAGGAAGCGAAAAAGAACTTTCTGCCGATGCAGGACGGCGACGTGCAGGCGACCTATGCCGATATCGATGAACTGGTTCGTGATACGGGCTTCACCCCGGCGACGACGCTGGAATACGGGATCGGGAAGTGGGTGAAATGGTATCGTGGATACACGCGACAGGGCTGAGCTGAGGGAACATCCGAAGCTGCCCGAGCTGGTTCCACAATTCGGCGCCAAACCGTTTGCCTGTTACCTTGACCTTCCGGGGACGCAAAATGCCGGGCTCAAAAATCATAAAAACCAAATAAATGCGATACCCGAAAAACGAAATTTCGCGCCTCGACAAAGCAGCGATAGTCGCCGATAAAATTCAGAAACATTGGGCAATCAGGTTAGTCTTGCGCCCTCTATTCCTTGTGCTGATACCCACAGCATTTATCGTGTATTACACAAATGCGAATTTCCACCTAAAGGTTGACGAGGTTTTCCCTTCAATAAAAGACTTTTTTACTACAGATTTAACGTTTGTCAGCTTGGCAATTCTTTGGGCATATCCCTCTGTGCTTATTACATTAAGCGGGATTATTTCTGACCATGCCAAAAAAAATAAGGATCAAATGCCGGTAGAAAATCTCTACGCACTCTTGCGCTGTTTAGACGGCGTGGTGGGACTTAAAGAAAGTAGATTTAGAAGTTTTCTGAATGAAAAAACCTCAAGAAATGACACGGAAGAAAAAGAGATATTTCGTTCCATTACACAACCTCAGATTCAGATAGCTGAACTTACTAGAGCCATTTGCGATTTGTTTAATGCTCTATACCCAGAAAGCAATCAAAAATTAATACGCGTTGTATTAGCTCAGCTGAATGGTGGGAGGGTTGAGGAAATTCCTGTGCATTACCCTAATGATGAGGATCCAGTTGCTAGTCTTGAAGTGCTGAACTCACCTTCTTCAACAATAATGACCTGCTTTAAACAGCGAAAAATTATTGTCGTTTCTAGCATTAAAAAAGAGGTGACTCGCCACCATAGAAAAAGACGATTTAATCCGTCTTCCGCGAAGGAAGAAGGATCAATAATTTGCTATCCAATTAAGTGGGGGAAATCTGACATACCTTTTGTCGTCTCTATACATTGCGACCAGGATGGTCTATTCAAAGAAGCCGAGGCGGCTTATTATGAGTTTCTATTAGAACGCTTTGAGCTAAGGCTTAGGCTGGAATATAATCTTGCGCTTATCAGACGGGAGACAGACAAATGAATATGTCACTGTACTGGGAGAATGTGAATCTGCCATCGGGGAAATCTGCAGAAATAAAAAAGCGGTCTGCAGAATTAAGGGGTCAAGCAATAAGAGATTTGAAGGCCATGGGCCTGGACACTAAGTGCCTACAACCGACTTCCAAAGAGTCTAAGCCTAGAAAAAAATGACCATCAAAATAGCCCACTTGTTAGTGGGCTATTTTTTTGAGACTAGGAAACTTGGGGGTGGGTCTTGCCTTTTGCCAGCCCTGAATTACTCTGCCGCCTCCAGCGGTTGAACCGCCGCCAGATCCTCAGCCAGCGCCTCGCGCGTGAACGCCAGGTCGTAGTGCGCCTGTAGGTTCAGCCAGAACTCGGCTTCCATGTCGAAGAAAACGCGGACCGGTGTCGATGTGTTAGTAGCGTGCCATGTACTTCGCCTATAGGCCTTCTGGTTCAACCGTTGATCGCCTCTTTGCTGCCGAAACTGGCGCAGGGCTAAGATATGGAACGTTCGCAATAGGTGAACGGAGCAATCCGACTCTGTTTTTCGCGCCCCGGACCGAGGATCGAGGCTGCCAGGCCCAGGAAGTCATATGTCGTCGCGCCATCACACAGGCAAGGCAGCGCACACCACGTCGTACGAACTATCCGTCATCACGCCGTACCGGCTTGATCTCACGGTAAGCGCACTGCGCCGCCTGCCCACGAACCAGATCGACGTCTATACGGCGGACGGTCGCTATCTGCGTGCGCTTGACGGATTCGCCGCGCCGGTCATCGTGAGCGTCAGCCAGGTGCGCGCCGATGCGTTGGCGGTTTCAGTCACCGGACGTGCCGGTGACACTGCGCGTGCGCTCGCATCGGTGCGCCGGATACTCGGCACCGAACGCGATGTGTCGGATTTTTATCGCCACGCCCGGAAGATGCCCTGGCTTGCGCCGCTCGCGCGCCGCATGCGCGGCCTCAAACCGCCACGCTATCCTGGCCTGTTCGAGGCGTGCGCCAACGCCATCATCTTCCAGCAGGTCAGCCTGCATGCGGCAAGCGCGATCATGCGTCGCCTGATTGCCGCGCTCGGCACCGAGGTCGAGCACGATGGCGTGCCACTGGCCATGTTTCCCACGGTGGAAAGATTTCTTGGCGCCGACGACACGGTGATCCGTGCCGCGGGCCTGAGCGCGTCAAAACTCGCGACGCTTCGGCGCGCGGGCGAGGCGATCGCGGCGGGCGCGATCAGCGAGACGATGCTGGAGGAACGATCGAGCCCCGATGCCGCGCTGCTGCTCCAAAGCATCAAGGGCATCGGACCATGGACTGCGGCGGTGATTCTGTTGCGCGGATTCGGCCGGCTGGACATGTTTCCCGGCAACGACAGTGGCGTGGCCGCAAACCTGGCACTGATCACGGGTGAGCGCGTGGATCCCGGCCCCATCGTCGAGGCGCTGGGGTCGCAACGCGGCATGCTGTACTTCAACCTGCTGCTTGCGCGGCTGGAAGCACGCGGCGAGATCGGCCGTGCGTCCGAGGTGGCGAGCGGGTAATTCACCCTGTCCATGCGAACCGGGCGTACCCATCGAAACCGTGGCTCTTGCGATAACGCCGCCACACCGGGAAATTCATCATCCGGCGCGCTTTACCCCACTTTGTTCACCATCGTCTGGCGTAAACTGCACGCCTCGCAACCGCCTGCCACCTGTCCATCAATGAACGCTTCCACGCTCAAAACCTGCCTGTCCGGGGTCCGGGGCATGGCACTGTTCATGGAACAGCGGGATGCCCTGATGGCGGGTGTTCGAAACAATGGGCGTCGTCCATGCCCCGCGTAAGGTTCAGCCTGGCGCTGCCCGCCAGCCGACTGTTCTCGCTGGGTGATGGCGTCATTCTGCTGGCGCTGGCGGCGGTGTTGTACGTGGGCGCGCGCCTGGCGCTGAATGCGCCGGCGGTGATTACCGGCCCCGACATTTCGCTCGAACCGTCGGCACTTCCCTGGTACGCAGCACTGTCGGTCGCACGCATGAGCGCGGCCTACGCCCTCTCGCTGGCGTTCACGCTGGCCTATGGCTATTACGCGGCCCGCAGTCGCCGTGCCGAGCGCGTGATGATGCCGCTGCTCGACGTGCTCCAGAGCGTGCCGCTGCTTTCGTTCCTGCCGGTGGTGCTGTTGTCGCTGGCCGCGGTTCTGCCGGTCGGAATCGCGGCGGAGGCAGCCGCCATCGTGCTCATCTTCACCTCGCAGGTATGGAACATGACCTTCAGCTTCTATCAGTCGCTGAAGACCGTGCCAGAAGAGCTGCATGACGCCGCGACCGGATATCGCTTCGGTACCTGGTTCCGGTTCAAGTATGTGGAGTTGCCGTTCGCCGCGGGCGGACTGGTGTGGAACAGCGTCATGAGCTGGGCGGGCGGCTGGTTCTTCCTGATGGCGGCGGAAATGTTCACGGTGGGCGATCGCGATTTCCGCCTGCCGGGACTGGGCAGCTACCTGCAGACCGCCGCCAATGCCGGCGACCTGCACGCCATCGTGCTCGGCGTGGCGATGCTGATCGCTGTCATCGTCGGCCTCGACCAGTTGCTGTGGCGGCCCTTGCTGGCCTGGACCGAGCGCTTCAAGGTCGACACCGTCGAAGGTGAGCACAATACCGAATCCTGGCTGCATGCGCTGCTGGCGCGCGCCTGGCTGGTGCAGCGTTTCCGTATCCGCTACTGGCGGCCGTGGCTGGAATGGCTCGACCGGCGCTGGCAGCGACTGGATACCCCGGTGGTCACTCTGGCGTCCGCACCTGCTGCGGTGAGCTGGCGCGGACGCCTGCTGGTTGCAGGTCTCGGGGTCGGCGGGCTGTATTTGGCCGTGCGCGCCGGCTTGATGCTGGCGACGCTGCAGCCGGCCGCCTGGCTGGAAATCGCGATCGGCCTGGGAGCGACGCTGCTGCGCGTCGCCACCGCACTCGTGCTCGCCGCGGCGTGGACGATTCCGGTGGGGGTGGCGATCGGCACACGTCCGCGTCTTGCCGCGGTACTGCAGCCGCTGGCACAGATCGCCGCATCGGTTCCCGCCACCGCCCTGTTTCCCATCGTGCTGCTGGCGCTGCTGCATCTGCCCGGCGGGCTCAATCTTTCGGCGGTGCTGCTCATGTTGCTCGGCACCCAGTGGTATGTACTGTTCAACGTCATCGCCGGAACCCGCGCGATCCCGCAGGATCTGCACGACACTGCGGCCTTGCTGCGGCTATCCACGCGCGAACGCTGGCGCACCTTGCTGCTGCCAGCCCTGTTCCCGTTCGCCATCACCGGCGCGATCACCGCAGCGGGCGGCGCCTGGAATGCGAGCATCGTCGCCGAGTACGTCACGTTCGCCGGAGAAACCCATTCGACCGTGGGTATCGGATCGGTTATCGCGCACGCCACCGCACAAGGCGATTTCGCACTGTTGCTGGCCGCCACCTTGAGCATGGTGATGACGGTAGTGGTCATCAACCGGCTGCTGTGGCAGCCACTCTATCGCCTGGCCGAAGCACGCTACCGCATGGAATGAGCTTATGACTCCAACCCCAATCGACGCGCCGCTGCTCGATCTCGTCGGCATCGGCAAGACGTTCGGCCGCGCACCCAACGAATTCGCCGCGCTGCACGACGTGAACCTCGCCATCATGACGGGCGAATTCGTCTGCCTGGTCGGCCCGTCCGGCTGCGGCAAATCCACGCTGCTGCGTATCATCGCCGGCCTCACGCCGCCCACGGCCGGCACGGTCCGCTACCGCGGTGAACAGGTGGTCGGAGTCAATCCGCACACTGCCGTCGTGTTCCAGACGTTTGGTCTGTTTCCCTGGCTGACGGTGCTGGAAAACGTCGAGGTGGCGCTGAACGCGCGCGGCGTGGGCGTGGCAGAACGGCGGACGCGCGCCGAGCAGCTGGTGGCGCTGGTGGGACTGGCCGGCTTTGAGTCGGCCTATCCGCGCGAACTCTCGGGCGGCATGCGACAAAAGGTCGGCTTCGCCCGCGCCATGGCGGTGGAGCCGGAGTTGCTGTGCCTCGACGAACCCTTTTCGGCGCTCGACGTGCTGTCCGCCGAGACCCTGCGCGGCGAACTGCAGGAATTGTGGCAGTCGCGCGCGATGCCGACGCGGGCGATCCTGATGGTGACCCACAACATCGAGGAAGCGGTCGAACTGGCTGATCGTATCGTGGTGATGGGCAAGGAGCCAGGCCGCATCGTGGCGGATCTTCACATCAACCTGCGCCACCCGCGCAAACGCAAGGGTGTTGCATTCCAGGCCATGGTCGACCAGGTCTACGCCGCCATCACCGGCCGCAGCGCCGCCGCGGATGCCCTGCCCGGCACTGCGCCGGGTGCCCATAGCGGGCTGTGGCGCCTGCCCCGTGCGCGAATCGAGGCGCTAGGCGGCCTGGTGGAAACGGCGGCGGCGTCAGACGGCCGCAGCGATCTGCCCAATCTGGCGCGGAGACTGGGCCCGGATATCAACGAATTGCTGCCCCTGGTGGAAGCCGCCGAACGACTCGGCTTTGCGCGGGCGGAGAGTGGTGATCTCGTCCTGTTGCCGCTCGGCCACGAGTATGCGGCCGCCAGCATCCCGCTGCGCAAGGAACTGATCGCCAGCCGCAGCCTGCGCGTGCCCTTGATCCGCTGGATCTACGAAACCCTGACCCGCGACAACGACCAGCGCATCGACCGTAACTATTTCATCGACGCCCTGCGCAAGGAACTCGGTGACGACGCCGAGGCGCAATTGACCATTGCTGTCGACTGGGGGCGTTATGCCGAACTGTTCGCCTACGATAAAAACACGGACACGCTGTATCTCGAACCCTGAAGAACGGATTGCGATGACGACAACGGGTATTCATTGCGCCTCGCAGCGTCGAACTTCTCGCCTCGTTTACCGCCAAACTCTGCGATGAACCCAACCCCGGCGAAAACCTACCTGCCCTGGGTCGTGGCCGTGGCGCTGTTCATGGAACAGCTCGACACCACCATCCTCAACACGGCGGTGCCGGCCATTGCGGAGAGTCTGCAGGTGACGCCGCTGAGTCTGAAGGCGGTGGTGGCAAGCTACATCCTGAGCCTGGCGGTGTGCATCCCGGTCAGCGGCTGGATGGCGGACCGCTACGGTACGCGGCGCGTGTTCAGCGTGGCAGTCGGCCTGTTCACCTTTTCCTCGGTGCTGTGCGGCCTGTCACTGAATGCGCCGATGCTGGTCGCGGCGCGCATTCTGCAGGGCGTAGGCGCGGCGATGATGATGCCGGTGGGCCGGCTGGCGATCATCCGCACGTTTCCCAAATCGGAACTGCTGCGGGCGATGAATTTCGTCGTCATTCCGGCGCTGATCGGGCCGCTGCTCGGGCCCACGGTCGGCGGCCTGATCGTGCACTGGGTCTCGTGGCGCTTCATCTTCTTCATCAATGTGCCGATGGGCTTGCTGGCGCTGTGGCTGGCGTGGCGCCACATGCCGGACTATCGCGGCGACGCGCCGCGCCCGCTGGATGTCGTCGGCCTGGTGCTGTTCGGCAGCGGGACGGCGCTGTTGTCCTGGCTGCTGGAGATCTTCGGCGAGCACCGGATCGACGCGACCTCGGCGGCCGTGTTGCTGCTGCTCTGCGTGAGCCTGCTGGCAGCGTATCTATGGCACGCCCGCGAGACGCCGCACCCGCTGTTGCGCCTGCGGCTGTTCCGCGTGCGGACGTTCCGCATCGCGGTGGTGGGCGGCTTCATCACGCGGCTGGGGGTGGGCGGGATGCCGTTTCTGCTGCCGCTGCTCTATCAGCTCGGCCTCGGCATGCCGGCGTGGCAGTCGGGCCTGCTGATGATGCCTGGCGCGGCGGCGGCCATGGGCATGAAGCTCATTGCGCCACGGATGCTGGCGCGCTTCGGCTACCGCCGCATCCTGACCGTGAATACGGTCATGATCGGGGTCGTCATCAGCCTGTTCTCGCTGGTGAGCCCCACTACACCGATCGCGCTGATCGTGCTGCTGGGCCTGGCCCTGGGCTTCTTCAATTCACTGCAATACACCAGCATGAATTCGATGGCCTATGCCGATATCGACACGCCCGATTCGAGCATGGCCAGCACGATCACGAGTTCGCTGCAGCAGCTGTCGGTGAGCTTCGGGCTGGCCGGCGGATCGCTCATCGTCGGCTGGTACCTGGGCGACCTACCGCAGACCGACCGCCTGGCGGTGACGACCGCGCTGCACCATGCCTTTTTGACGCTGGCCGGCATGACGATCCTCTCGTCGCTGTCGTTCTGGTCGCTTCGCGCACGCGATGGCGAAAGCGTCAGCCGGGGTGTGGCGCGCGCGGTGGACTGAGCTGGATACTCGCAGCGTGACGTGACGGATGACAGGGGGCGGCCCGCGTCTTCGACCCCGTCGTTTCAATCTGTCGCCATTTGGCGACACGATCAATCGCTTCTATCTTGTTGTTTCGTAGGATTATTCTGAAAACTTACCCATTTCGATGTCGTCATCAGGCGACGTTTTAGCGGGTATTTACGCTCGCCGCGCGCGGCAAAAATCCTTACCTGTCTGTTTATAAACGGATTTTTTATGCTGGCCCGTCTGTTGCTCTAGGTTCCGTGCGCCCAGTTCCGGGCGCAACCACACCAGAGCGTTTTACCCCGATACAGAGAGAGACTCCCACCATGCTCAAATCCTTCATGCAATCCGGCAATACCAGCAATTCACGCACTGATTCGACCCGCACGGGCCAGTCGGGCTATCCCGGCAAACCGGCCGAATCCGCCAAACCTGTCGAGACGGGCGGGGCGGAAACGACTCCGGAAGCCGTCCCTTCGTCGCAAAAAGAGGAAGGCAGCAAGCTCATCGTCGGACCGAACATCAAGCTGAAGGGCGCCGAAATCACCGATTGCGAAATCCTGGTGGTGGAAGGCCGCGTGGAAGCGTCGATGAACAGCCGCGATATCCGCATCGCCGAGGGCGGTGTATTTTCGGGCAAGGCCGAGATCGACGTGGCCGAGGTGCACGGCAGTTTCGAGGGCGAATTGACCGCCCGCAAGCGGCTGGTCGTGTATGCCACCGGCCGGGTCAACGGCACGATCCGGTACGGAGCCCTGATGGTCGAGAAAGGCGGCGTCATCACCGGCAACATGGCGGTGCATGCGGCCGGTCCCAACCTGGCCACGGTGCCCGATGTCGCCGCGCCGGCCCCGGTGTCGGAAGCGACCCAGGAGAAGGCGGCGGAACTCGAAGAGATCCGTTCCACGTCCACATTCGGCCGCAGCCAGCGCCGCAACTGATGCCGCCGGGGCGGCTGTCTGCGATAGACGACAGCCGCCCCGATGGTGGCGACCTACCGCTCGCGTGACCTCGCATCAGCCGGATCCTTCCGGCTGATGCGTTGCATGACGCCCTGATCGTCAACCGTTCAACGCGGCCAGTGCCTTCACCTGATCGACGCGTTCCCACGTGAAATCCGGTTCGGCGCGGCCGAAATGGCCGTAAGCGGCCGTTTGCCGATAGATCGGGCGACGCAGGTCGAGACTGTCGATAATCCCGCGCGGGGTGAGCCTGAAGCTGCGGCGCACCATGTCTTCGAGCTTTTCATCGGGCACGGTGCCGCTGCCATGGGTGTCGACCAGCAGCGACACCGGCTCGGTCACGCCGATGGCATACGCCAGTTGCACCAGACAACGCCTGGCATAGCCCGCCGCCACCAGGTTCTTGGCGATGTAGCGCGCCATGTAGGTTGCCGAACGGTCGACCTTGGTGGGATCCTTGCCTGAAAACGCGCCACCGCCGTGCGGACAGGCGCCGCCATAGGTATCGACGATGATCTTGCGCCCGGTGAGGCCGGTATCGCCGTTGGGGCCGCCGATCTCGAACGGGCCCGCCGGGTTGACCCAGAGCCGGAAGGTCGGCGTGCGCAGCTCGACCGGCAGCAGCGGATCGACGATTTCGCGGGCGACTTCCCGGGCAACCCAGGCCGGATCGAGGCCGCGTGCGATCTGGGTGGAAACGATCACGGTTTCCACGCCGATCATTTTGTTGCCTTCGTATACGACCGTCACCTGGCTTTTGGCATCGGGGCGCAGCCACGGCAAGGCGCCGGACTTGCGCAGTTCGGCCTGCTTATGCACCAGCCGATGTGCCAGCCAGAGCGGATAAGGCATCAGGTCGGGGGTCTCGTCGCAGGCATAGCCGAACATCAGCCCCTGATCGCCGGCGCCGATGTCGCCGCCTTCGAGCGTGATGCCCTTGTCAATCTGGATCGACTGATGGTTGAAGCGCACCTGCACTTCGCAGGCGTCAGGGTCGATACCGGTGTCGGCATCGCGGTAGCCGATGTCGCGCAGCACCTGGCGGGCGATGGATTCGGCACGGCCGCGCACCTCGTCGAAGA
Organism: uncultured Thiobacillus sp.; assembly: GCA_964452995.1. Taxonomy (GTDB): domain Bacteria; phylum Pseudomonadota; class Gammaproteobacteria; order Burkholderiales; family Thiobacillaceae; genus Thiobacillus. The sequence goes on along the minus strand of CAYVOR010000016.1, from coordinate 33,796 downwards.
GTGCCTTGCGCACGGTCTTGAACTCGCCGGCGATCACCACCAGGTTGTCGGCCACCAGCGTTTCACAGGCCACCCGGGCGTCGGGGTCTTCGGCCAGAAAGGCGTCGAGGATGGCGTCCGAAATCTGATCGGCGATCTTGTCGGGATGACCTTCCGAAACGGACTCGGAGGTAAACAAATAGCGGCGGGGGGTCATGATCTGCGTCCTGTGAAGCGTGAAGCAATGAAGGTTTACGTGTGCTTCGCGGCGAGTCGCCACAGCGACGTGATCTCGGCCGCGCGCGCGCTGTGGAGCGGATCGCTGGTGTCCGCAACGCGTGGGTGTTTGGGCCGGGTGTCCAGTCGCGCCACAACGGTCAGGCCGGCGGCGTCGATCGCGGCGAGCAGCCATTCCCGCGACCGCAGTCCAAGATGCTCGGCCAGGTCCGACAGAATCAGCCAGCCTTCGCCGCCCGGCTCCAGATGGGCCGCCAGGCCGTTCAGAAACCCGAGCAGCATGCGGCTGTCGGGATCGTAGATCGCGTGTTCGAGCGGCGAGTTGGCGCGCGCAGGCAGCCACGGCGGGTTGCAGACCACGAGCGGCGCGCGTCCCGGTGGATACAGATCGGCCGCGACGACTTCAATCCGCCCCGCGAGTCCGAGCCGGGCGATGTTCTGGCGCGCGCACGTCAGCGCGCGTGGGTCGCGGTCGGTCGCGACAACGCGGCTGACGCCGCGGCGGGCCAGCAGCGCCGCCAGCACGCCGGTTCCGGTCCCGATATCGAAAGCGAGTGTCGATGCGGGCAGCGGGGCCTCGGCGACCAGTTGCAGGTATTCGCCGCGCACTGGCGAAAACACGCCGTAATGCGGGTGGATGCGGTCGCCGAGCGCCGGGATGTCGACGCCCTTCCGGCGCCATTCATGGGCGCCGATGACGCCGAGCAGTTCGCGCAGCGAAACGATCGACGCCTCGTTCCCCGCGCCGTAAGCCTCGGCGCAGGCTTCCCTGACGTTCGGCGCGCGCCGCAGTGGAATGCCGTAATCCGCCTCCAGCGGCAGCAACAGCATCCCGAGCGTGCGGGCACGCCGGGACTGATGCTGGCGATGGAAGTTGAACGCCTCGACGGGTGAGGTCGCGGCCTTGCGCGGCTTGCGCTCGATGCGGCGCGCCATCGCCTGCAGCAACTGCCGCGCATTCTGAAAGTCGCCCCGCCACAGCAGCGCGGTGCCCTCGCTGGCAAGGCGATAGGCCGCGTCCGCCGTGAGCCGGTCGTCGACGACTTCCACGCGTTTGGGTGGCGGCGCGCCGCCTTCCGAACGCCAGCGCGCCGAGCGGTGCTCGCCAGCCTCGGTCCAGGTCACCACGGCAGTGGGCGCAGCAGGCTGGGGGGGCGTCACAGTTTCGCGCTGCGTCCGCCGTCGACCGCCAGGATCTGCCCGGTCACGAAGTGCGTATCCATCGCGAAGAAGCGCACCGCCAGCGCGATATCGTGGGGGTCGCCGGCACGTTTGAGCATGGTGTGCGAGACGATGCGCTGGCGCGAGACCTCGTCAAAATTCACGTCGTCTTCGGGCCACATGATCGGCCCCGGCGCGATGCCGTTGACGCGCACTTCCGGCGCCAGTTCACGCGCCAGTGACTTGGTGAGCCCGACCAACCCGGCCTTGGCGACGGAGTAGACGACGTAATTTTTCATCGGCCGCTCGGCGTGGATGTCGGTGATGTTGATGATGCAGCCACGGCGTTTTTTGAGCTCGGGTGCGGCGGCCTGCGACAGGAACATCGGCGCCTTGAGATTGCTGCCCATCAGATCGGCCCAGTCCTTTTCGGTAATCTTGCCGACCGGCGTGGGATAAAAGCTCGACGCATTGTTGAGCAATACATCAAGGCCGCCGAAGCTGGCGATGGTCTGGTGTACCAGGCTCGGCAGGCCGCCGGTATCATGCAGGTCGGCCTGGATCAGCGCGACCGAGTCGGCGCGGATGGCATTGAGCTCATCCTGCAGCGCACGCGCTTCCTGCGCCGAACTGCGATAGTGGATCATCAGGTTGGCGCCGACCGCATGCAGCAGGCGCGCCGACGCCGCACCGACGCGCCTGGCCCCACCGGTAATCAATACGACTTTGCCATGCATCGGGATTCGCCCTTATAGTCACTCGATTCTGGATTATCCAGCCATTGCGCATTATCCCCGAACTTGATGCTGCCCGCCCCCACTCCCGACGCCCTTGCGCACAGCCAGCGCCTAAGCACGCATGTGCGCGCCTTGATCGACGACGCGGGCGGCTGGATTCCGTTCTCGCGCTATATGGACGCCGTCCTGTACGCGCCGGGGCTGGGCTACTACGCCGCCGGTGCGACAAAATTCGGCAGCGCAGGCGACTTTGTCACCGCACCCGAACTGACCCCGCTGTTCGGCCGCACGCTGGCGCACGCGATCGCGCCGGTGCTGGCCGAAACCGGCGGCGCGGTGCTCGAACTGGGCGCGGGCAGCGGCCGGCTGGCGGTGGACGTGCTCGGCGAGCTGGAACGGCTGGACGCCTTGCCGGAACGCTATTGCATCCTGGACGTGAGCGCCGATCTGCGCCAGCGCCAGCAGGAAACGCTCGCCCATGCGCTGCCGCATCTGCGTGAACGCGTGCACTGGCTGGATGCGGTGCCCGAACAGTTCCGGGGCGTGATCCTGGGCAACGAGGTGCTCGACGCACTGCCGGTGGAGCTGGTGCACTGGCGGGACGATGAACCGCAGGTACGCGGCGTGGTGCTGGATGGCGAACATCTCGCCTGGCAGGACCGCCCCATCGACGATCCCGTGCTGCGTGCCCGCGCCGAAGCGTTGGACCTCGCACCCGGCTATCTTTCGGAAATCAATCTGGCCGCCGACGCGCTGATCGCGTCGCTCGCGCAGTCGCTGACCCATGGCCTGCTCCTGCTGATCGACTACGGCTTTGCCGCGGCCGAGTTTTACCATCCGCAGCGCCACATGGGGACGCTGCGCGCGCACTACCGGCACCATGCGCTGGACGATCCGTTCTATCTGCCGGGCCTGTGCGACCTCACCGCACACGTCGATTTCAGCGCGGTGGCACGGGCGGGCATGGCGGCGGGGCTGGCCGTCGCGGGCTATACGAGCCAGGCCAGCTTCCTGCTGAACAGCGGACTCACCGAACGCTTGATGCACACCTCGCCGGACGATGCCGCGGCCTGGCTGCCGCAGACCAACGCGGTGCAGCGGCTGGTGTCACCGGCCGAGATGGGCGAGCTGTTCAAGGTGATCGCATTGAGCAAGGGCAGCGTGGCGCCGCTGGCGGGGTTTGCGCGCGGAGACCGGCAGTACACGCTGTAGGCGCCGCCCTGTGCCCGACCCGGACGAACGGTCGGCTTCAGACCAGCGGCAGCTGGATGCCCTCTTTTCCCGGCGGCAGACGTATCACACGCATCGCGTGCAGGCGACGGCTATCGGCGCGCAGGATGTTGAACTGGAAGCCGTCGAAGCTGACCGATTCGCCGCGCTTGGGCAGATGGCCGAAGCGCGAGACGACTAGGCCGCCGACGGTATCGAATTCCTCGTCGGAGAAATGTGCGCCCAGCATCTGGTTGAAATCGTCGATCTCGGTGCCTGCCTTCACGCGGAACACGTCTTCCTTTTCGCGGATGATGTTGTCCTCGGTCTCGTCGAAATCGTATTCGTCCTCGATGTCGCCGACGATCTGTTCGAGCACGTCCTCGATCGTGATCAGCCCGGCCACGCCGCCGTATTCGTCGACGACGATGGCGATGTGGTTGCGGTTGGAGCGGAACTCCTTGAGCAGCACATTGAGCCGCTTCGATTCGGGGATGAACACGGCGGGACGCAGCATGCCGCGGATGTCGCTGTCGGATTCGGCGTAATGCCGCAACAAATCCTTCGCCAGCAGAATTCCGATGATGTCGTCGCGGTCCTTGTCGATGACCGGAAAGCGCGAGTGCGCGGTTTCGATGGCATGCGGAATGAAGACCTCGGGCGCCTCGTTGATATCGATGACTTCCATCTGCGCGCGCGGGATCATGATTTCGCCGACGCGCATCTCGGACACCTGCAGCACGCCCTCGATCATCGCCAGGGCGTCGGCATCCATCAGACTGTTTTCATAAGCACCGTGCAGCAGTTCGATCAACTGCTCACGGTCTTCGGGTTCGCGCATCAGCCAGTTGGAGATGCGCTCGAGCAAGCTCGGTTTACTGTCAGACTCCATTTGTGTCAGGAATGATAAGGATTGTTGATGTGGAAGCGTCTCAGTATAGCGGCTTCGCGTGATTCCATGATCTCGGCATCCGCCGGGTCAACGTGATCGTAGCCCTGCAGATGCAGGACGCCGTGGACGGTCAGGTGCGCGTAATGCTGCTGTAGCGGCTTGTTCTGCTCGCGTGCTTCGCGCTCGACCACCGTGGCGCAGATCACCACGTCGCCGCCCAATACGCCGGGCGAGATTTCACCATATTCAAAGGTCAGCACATTCGGGACGTAGTCCTTGTGGCGGTAGTCCCGGTTGAGCGCCTGCGCCTCTTCGGCGTCGATGATGCGCACCGTGAGCTCGGCATCGTGTTCGAGTGCGGCAGCGACCCAGCGGCGCACCTGCGCGCGGCTCGGCAGTTCATCGGCCACGCTGGCGAACTGCACCGACAGGCTGAACTCAGGATTCACGTTTTCCGGATTCCACGCGACGCGCGGCGTAGGCGTCGACGATGCGGCCGACCAACGGGTGACGCACCACGTCCTCGGACTGGAAGTGGGTGAACGCCAGCCCGCGCACGCCCGCCAGCACGTCGGCCGCATCCATCAGGCCGGACTTCACGTGCTTGGGCAGGTCGATCTGGGTGGGGTCGCCGGTCACCACGGCGCGCGCACCGAAACCGATGCGCGTGAGGAACATCTGCATCTGCTCGGGCGTGGTGTTCTGCGCCTCGTCGAGGATGATGAAGGCATGGTTGAGCGTGCGGCCGCGCATGAAGGCGAGCGGCGCGACCTCGATGGCGTGGCGCTCGATCAGCCGCGTCACCTTGTCGAAGCCCATCAGGTCGTACAGCGCGTCGTACAGCGGACGCAGGTAGGGATCGACTTTCTGCGTCAGATCGCCCGGCAGGAAGCCGAGCCGCTCGCCGGCTTCGACCGCCGGCCGCGTCAGCACCAGACGCTTGACCTGTTCGCGCTCGAGCGCATCGACCGCGCAGGCGACCGCCAGATAGGTCTTGCCGGTGCCGGCCGGGCCGATGCCGAAGGTGATGTCGTGGCTGCGGATCTGCTCGATATAGTCGCCCTGGCGCGGCGTGCGCGCGCGCAGGTCGGCACGACGGGTACGCAATGCCGGGCCTTCCTCGTCGATCCGGCCGCGCGTGAGTTCGACCAGGCCGAGCTGGATATCGTCGAGCGAGAGTTCGTCATGCGCACGGTTGTAAAAATGCTCGATGGCCTGCGCGCCCTTCTCGGCCTGCGCCGCGGCGCCGCTGAATCTGAAGCTTGAGCCGCGGCGATTAATGGTGACGTCGAACGCCGCCTCGATCTGGCGCAGGTTCTCGTCGAGCGGGCCGCACAGGTTGGCGAGCCGCCGGTTGTCCTCGGGGGCGAGGCGCAGTTCAACGATGTCGGTTTTCAAGCGGTTTCGTTCTCGGTGAGGATGACTTCGCCGCGCAGACTGTGCGGCAGGGCCTGGGTGACGGTGACATCGACGAAGCGGCCGATCAGGCGTGGCTGGCCGGCGAAGTTGACGATGCGGTTGTTGTCGGTGCGTCCGGCGAGCTCGTCGGCATTCTTGCGCGCATGGCCCTCGACCAGCACGCGTTGCACCGTGCCGACCATGGCCTGGTTGACCCGCTGCGCCTGCGCCTCGATCTGCGCCTGCAGCTTCATCAGGCGCTGCGTCTTCAGTTCGGCCGCCACGTCGTCCGGATAATCCGACGCCGGCGTGCCGGGACGCTTGCTGTAAATGAAGGAGAAACTGGCGTCGAAATCGAGTTCCTCGATCAGCTTCATGGTCGCCTCGAAATCGGCTTCGGTCTCGCCGGGAAAGCCGACGATGAAATCCGACGACAGACACAGGTCGGGCCGCTGTTCGCGGAGTTTTCTGATGGTGGATTTGTATTCCAGCACGCTGTGGCCGCGCTTCATCGCCGCGAGGATGCGGTCCGAACCGGATTGCACCGGCAGGTGCAGGTGTGAGACCAGCTTCGGCAGCTTGCCGTAGCATTCGATCAGACGCTGCGTCATTTCACGCGGGTGGCTGGTGGTGTAGCGGATGCGTTCAACACCAGGAATTTCGTGCACCATTTCCAGCAGAAAGGCGAAGTCGGCGGTGTCGCCCTCGTGCAGCGCGCCCCGGTAGGCGTTGACGTTCTGCCCCAGCAACGTAACCTCCTTCACCCCGCGCCCAGCCAGATCGGCCACTTCGGCGATGACGTCGTCGAACGGCCGCGACACTTCCTCGCCACGGGTATAGGGCACGACACAGAAGGTGCAGTATTTGGAGCAGCCTTCCATGATCGAGACGAAGGCCGACGCCCCCTCGACCCGCGCCGGCGGCAGGTGGTCGAACTTCTCGATCTCGGGAAAGCTGATGTCGACCTGGGCGCGGCCGGTCGCGCGGCGCTGTGCGATCAGCTCGGGCAGGCGGTGCAGCGTCTGCGGGCCGAATACGACGTCGACGAAGGGCGCGCGCGACACGATCGCCGCGCCTTCCTGGCTGGCGACGCAGCCGCCGACGCCGATAATGAGGCCGGGGTTGGCGGCTTTCAGATGGCGTACCCGGCCGAGGTCGTGGAACACCTTTTCCTGCGCCTTTTCGCGCACCGAGCAGGTATTGAACAGGATCACGTCGGCATCGTCCGGCGTGGACGTCGGGACCAGGCCTTCGGCCGCATTGAGTACGTCGGCCATCTTGTCCGAGTCGTACTCGTTCATCTGGCAGCCGAAGGTTTTGATGTAGATTTTTTTCATGTGGGTGCCGGGACAGTGAATAGACTGGGGGCGGGAATATCGCCGCAACCTTCGGTCAGGGCGGCGAAAAGAAAGTTGGTGGTGATGAGTGGACTTGAACCACCGACCCCCGGATTATGAATCCGATGCTCTAACCGACTGAGCTACATCACCTTGGGGATTTCTTTTCCGGCAGAGGACGGCCGAAAAGGCGCGCATTTTAGCTGATCGCGGCGCACGCTGTCAAAGCGCCCTGCCTGTCGCCGGACGGCTTTATTGCAAGCGCAGTTTCGCCAGTTCGTCGAGCAGGCTGATCAGCAGTTCGCGTCCCAGCGGGCCCATGCCGGCCACCAGCTGGTCGGCGTCGCGCTCGCCGTTGACGAGGCGGCGCATGCGCCCACCCAGCAGCGCCATGTCGCCGCCCGCCCGCGTCATCTGTTCGGCCATGTTGGCGAGCACTGACATCGCCTGCGCGTCGCCGCGCGCCGAGGCGTCGATCAGCGCGGCCAGTCCCGGCGCGGCGCTGCTGCCGTCCGGCTGAGCGTCGAGCGGCGGCAGGGTCGCCGGGTTTTCGAGGCCGCGCAGGATGGCGTCGAGCAGGATGCTGTCCTCCTCGTCCAGCCCCAGCTTGATCGAAGGATCGCGGCGGCCATCGACCACGTGTCGCAGTGCGCCGACCAGCCGCGCCCAGCCGGCCTGCTCGGCGGCATCGAGCTGCTTCATCAGGTCGGGCAGCTGGCTGCGGTCGCGCAGCGCGTTGACCACGGTGTGGATGAAGGCGGCGTGGACGCGCAGGACCTGGTCGACGGCGGGCGGGAGTTGGGCCATTTTTGAGTGAGCGGTAAGCTGTAAGCGGTAAGCGGATTGTCCCGTCAGGGCGCGGGATTGGCAATGGCCGGCAGCAACGGTACGCGCTCGATCCGCCAGTGGGCGACTGCCCAGGCCAGCAATTCACCCGGCGTCGCACTTATCGATTCAGCCGGCAGGGACTGACCGAGCGCCGCGAGCGCCTGTGCCAGCACAGCACGGCGTCCGCGTTCCGGCAGGGCCGGGGCGAGCGTCTGTTTGGAGAGCTTCTGTCCGGCGGCGTTGGTGACGAGCGGCACATGGGCGTATGCCGGCGTCGGCACTTCGAGCAGCGTTTGCAGATGAATCTGACGCGGCGTATTCCACAACAGGTCGGCGCCGCGCACGACGTGGGTGACCCCCTGGAAGGCGTCGTCGACCACCACCGCCAGCTGGTAGGCGAAGAGGCCGTCGGCGCGCCGGACGACGAAATCGCCGACATCGCGGGCCACATTCTGCTCGAGATCGCCGTGGATGCGGTCGTGAAAGCAGACGGTCGCATCCGGCACGCGCACCCGCCACGCCCGCGCGACCGCGCCGGTCGGCAGGCCGTGGCGGCAGGTGCCGGGATAAAGGATCTCGCCTTCGGCATTGCGTGGCGCACTCGCCAGCTGGCTGCGGGTGCAGACGCACGGATAGGCCGCGCCGAGCGTCCGCAGCGTGGCAAGTGCCGCGTCATAGGCTTCGTCGCGTTGTGACTGATAGCGCACGGCGCCATCCCAATGCAGGCCGTAAGTCTCCAGTTGGCGCAGGATGGTATCGGCCGCGCCGGGCTCGCAACGGGGCCGGTCGAGGTCTTCCATGCGCACCAGCCAGCGCCCGCCAGCCGCGCGGGCATCGAGCCAGCTCGCCACGGCGGCAACGAGCGAGCCGGCGTGCAGCGGGCCGGTGGGGGACGGCGCAAAGCGTCCGGTATAGGGAGCGGCGTTCACGCCGGGATTATGCCGCGCCCGACGCAGCGCTTACAGGTCGATGCCGGGTTGCGCCTTCACGCCGGCGCGGAACGCATGCTTCTCGTCGGCGATGACCGACACGGTGTCGGCCAGTTCGATCAGCGCATCGGAGGCGGCCCGTCCGGTGACGATCACGTGCTGCATCGGCGGCCGGTTGGCCAGCGCATCGAGCACCACGTCGCTGTCGAGATAGCCATAGCTCAGCAGATAGGTCAGCTCGTCGAGCACCACCAGATTGAATGCCGGGTCGGCCAGCATGCGCGCGGCGATCGCCCAGCCGCGTTCGGCGGTGGCGATATCCTGTTCGCGGTTCTGCGTGTCCCAGGTGAAGCCGTCACCGGTGACGTGCCATTCGACGCCGGGCTGGCGGCCGAGGAAGGCTTCCTCGCCGGTATCGGTGCGGCTTTTGATGAACTGCACCACGCCGACCTTTAAGCCGTGGCCAAGCGCACGCGCCATCGTGCCGAACGCCGAGGTGCTCTTGCCCTTGCCGTTGCCGGTGACGACCAGAAGCAGGCCGCGTTCGTCGGTGGCGGCATCGATGGCGGCGTCGATCAGGGCTTTTTTACGCGCCATCCGCGCGGCATGGCGCGCCTGGCGGTCTGCGGATTCGGGATTCATGTCGGGAGGGAAAGCCTGGAACACGGGACAGCATAGAGCATATATCGCGGTGCACGTAGCCGCCTCGCGGCTTCAGCCCCGACGCGCAATGAAATCGACCGTCGCCCGGACGCCGGTGCCATGGACACAAGCTTCGATATCAAATGCCTCGCTGATGCACGCGGACGTCAAGGTCGGGGCCGTCGGTCCGTGCGCCACCAGCCGGCCGTCGCGCATGACGGCTACATGGGTGGCATAGCGCGCCGCCAGGGTCAGGTCGTGGATCGACGCAATGATCAAGCGCCCTTCGCCAGCCAGCGCGGCCAGTCGCGCCACGCCGTCCAGCGCATGCTTGGGGTCGAGGCCGGCAAGCGGTTCGTCGGCGATCACGATCTCCGGTTCGCCGACCAGCGCGCGCGCCAGCATGGCTCGGGCCAGTTCGCCGCCCGACAGGGTGGTCGCCGACTGGCCGACCTTATGGCTCAGGTCGCACATGGCGAGCGCCGTTTCGACCTTGCGCCATGCCGTGTGGTCCAGGTCGCCGAACACAGGAATCTGCGGCATCAACCCCAGGGCCACCAGCCGCTCGACCGCCACCGGCCACTCCACCCGCGCGTTCTGCGGGATATAGGCGCGGCGGCGGGCGAGCGTGCGGCGTTCGATGGCACGGATCGGCCGCTCGTCGAGCAGCACGCGGCCGCGCGACGGCCGTTCCAGACCGCTCAGCATGCGGATGAGCGTGGACTTGCCCGCACCGTTGGCGCCGAGCAACGCGACGAACTGCCCACTTGTGCAAACCAGGCTGAGATCGCTGACCAGGCTGCGCCCGGCGATGTCATAGCTCACGCGGTCGGCATGCAGGACGGTCATGGCGACAATCTCCGCAAGCGCAAAACCAGCCAGAAGAAGAAGGGGGTGCCGATCAGGCTCGTGAGAACGCCGAGTTTCAGTTCCGAGCTCGTGGGAATCACCCGGATGGCGATGTCGGTCACCGTCAGCAGGATGGCGCCCAGCACGGCCGAGGGCAGCAGAATCCGGCTCGGTTGATAGCCGACGAACGGGCGCACGAGGTGGGGCGCAACGAGCCCCACAAAGCCGACGGCGCCCACCATCGCCGTGGCCGCGCCGACCGACAGTGCCACGCCCGCCAACGCCCAGGCCCGCAGCATGGTCAGGTTGATGCCCAGGCTCTCGGCCTGCGCCTCGCCCAGCGTGAGCGCATCCAGTCCGCGCGGCGTGGCCGCCAGACATAGCCAGCCGGCCAGGATGAAGGGGGTGCACAAGCCGATCTGCCCCCATTCCTTTTCGGCGACGGAGCCCAGCAGCCAGGTGGTGATTTCATACGCCGCATAGGGACTCGGCGCGAAATTCAGGGCCAGCGCCAACCCGGCGGCTGCCAGACCCGACACTGCCGAACCGGCGAGGATCAGCGTCAACGTCCCGCTTCGCCCGAACAGGAACGTCAGCGCGCCGGCCGCTAGTGCGCCGGCGATGCCCAGCAGCGGCGTGGCCGGGGCAAACACGCTGGACAAGCCAAAATAGATCGCGATGACCGCGCCCAATGCCGCGCCGCCCGACACGCCGAGCAAGCCCGGCTCTGCCAGCGGATTGCGCAACAGACCTTGCAGCACCGCGCCGCCGAGCCCCAGCGTGGCGCCGACCATGAGCGCCAGCACGGTGCGGGGCAGGCGCAGTTCGGTCACGATCAGCCAGGCGAGGTTGGGCTTGGGCGCGGTCAGCCCGTCGAACAGCATGGCGGGCGGCAGCCAGATCTTGCCGACCGTCACGGACGCGCCCGCCGCCGCCAGCAACAGCGCCAGCATGAACGGCAGCGCCCACCGACGCGGCCTCACCATCGCGGGCTTCCGGCAGGGAGCTGGCGATACAGTTCGTGCAACGCAATCGCCGCGTCGGCCGATTGCGGCAGGCCGCATACATAGGCCGCGTCCGGATAGCTGATCACGCGCCCGCGCCAGTACCGGCCGATCAGCGAATGCATGGACTGGGCGTCCCGCAAGGAGGGCCCCGACCAGCGGGCTTCGCCTTGCAGGATGGCGTCGGGCTTGGCGGCCAGTAATTCTTCCAGCCCGAAACTTCCGTAGCGGTTGTCGGGCAAACCGGCGGCGATGTTGTCGGCGCCGGAAGCCGTGATGATGGCATTGGTCAGCGTGCCCTTGCCCGGCACCGCACCGCCACCGCTCCAGGCGACGACGCGCAGCGGACGGGCTGGCTGGCGGGAAGCGAGCCACGCCAGTTTCCGGTCCATGTCGGCCAGCAGCGTCTCGGCCCGCTCGGGCTCGCCCACGGCCTCACCAAGCTGTCGAACCACGCGGTGGATATCCGCGAAATTGTTTGTCGCGCCGACTTCGATCACGTGCGCACCGACGGTTTTCGCCAGCTTGCGGGCCATCGACGAAGAATAGGTCCCGGCAAGAATCAGATCCGGTTTTTGCAGCAGGATGTCCTCGGCCGTTCCGTGATTGATGGCGACACCGCGATCGGCGCCCGGCAGCAACTCGCTGACGGCATCGCGGGCCAGATAACTGATCGAGGCGATCCGGTCTTTCGGCACCAGCATCAGCAACAGCAAATCGTTGCACAGCATCATCGACATGATGCGGACTGGCTTGTGTACCGCATCCGGTCTCACGGCAGCCGGCAAGCTGTGTCCCGGTGACGGACCGACCGCTTGCGGGACCGGACCGGCGAGCGCCGGTGCAAGCAGGCATGCCAGCGGCAAGTAGGCTAACAACCGGCGCATGCCTTCGTCGACTCGGTCTGCTCGCTGTCCGCGAAGGCCAGCCCGATCCGTCATTTGAACAGGTATTCCACGCTGACCCAGCCATGTCGCCCGGGCAGCGGGTAGGCCGCATAGCGGTCGGCATCGAATTGGCTGCGCACGGCGTAAGTGTAGTATTTCTCGTCGAACAGATTATTGATGGCCGCGGCGAGTTTCCAGTTGCCGACACGATGTTTGAGCCTGACGTCCGCCACGGTATAGGCGGGGATTTTCACGCCCAGCGTGTTGGGCTCGTCGTTGTCCAGGTACTGGTCGCTGACGTAATTGGCGCTGCCGGTCAATTGCGTCATGGCGCTGAGGTTCCAGGTGGCATTCAGAGCGAGCTTGTGGCGCGGCACCAGAGGCACGTTATTCCCCTTTAGCGGAACGCCGTTGAAGACACCGCTAGTGAATTCGGCAAAGGCCAGCGTATAGGCCGCAGAAAGATCTACGACGCCCACACTGCTGCGGCCCTCCAGCTCCACACCGTAGCGGCGCAACGGCGGCAGATTGGTATTGCCGATGCCGGTGCTGTAGGGGTCGAGGTGGATTTCGTCTTCGACCCGCGCATGGTAAAGCGCTGCCCGTCCGCCGTGATGGGCCGTGCCGAATTCCCAGCCCAGTTCCTCATCATATGAAGTCTGCGGCTTGAGGAACTGGAATTGACGCGTGTAACTAGGCGTGTTTTCGTAAATCTCGTCCACCGTTGCAAAGCGGAAGCTGCGACCTGCCTTGGCATACAGCGTTTGTCCTGGCGCAGCGCGATAACGCACCCCCAGATCCCAGGCGGACTCGCGTTCGTTCTGCCCACCTGCCGGCGCACCTGACCCAAAGATGGAGCTGCCGGGCGCAGTCGAGTCAAAGCTGTCGCTAGCCTTGATACGGAACCACTCCAGCCGGGCACCGGCAGTGAAGCTCAGCGCCTCGTTCAGGCGCAGATGATCCTGCGCATACAGTGCGGTGTTGCGCTGGTCGGCCCGCACCCGGTTGATGGGCTGTCCGATGTTGGCGGGATCATTGGACGTACGCAGGCCGTAGTCCCACCTGTCCAGATCAAGCCCCAGAATCAAATCGTGTTTCAGTCCGCCGGTCTGCAACGGCAGCTTGATGCGCGGCGAGAAGCTCCACATGTCGAGCGCGGTCTTGCGGTAATCCGGATATCCGCCGTAATAGAAGTAGGCTTCCTGGTCCTTGTTGCGGTAATTCAGGTCTGCCGCAATCTCGCCCTCCGGCAATTGAAACTGCGCGCTCAACACTGCCTGCCAGCTATCGCGTTTTGCCCAGTCGTTCGGCGTCTGGGCGCCCTCGGGATTGGCCGCCAGCTCGTTCAGATTCTGGTCGGGTTCGACAATACGCGCGCCCGGCAAGCGCAGGCTCTGCGTGTCGGCGCCGAGCTTGAAGCCGATTTCGCCGCGGTCGAGCTTCCAGCGGGCATTGCCGTAAAAACTGTTCTGGCGATTTTCGTTGTTGTCGCGCCAGCCATCGGAGCGGTCATTGCTGGCGGCCAGCGTCAGCCCCGCGTTTTCACCGGCCAGATTGCCGGTAACCTGCAGGCCGCGGCTGTTGAAGCTGCCATAGCGCGCGCTCGCGGCAGCTGCATCGGCTCTGTCGCCGGGTGCGCGGGTAATGATGTTGATCACCCCGCCGACCGCGCCTGCGCCATGCAGCACGCTGTTGCCGCCGCGCACGATCTCGATACGCTCGATGGCGGACAGGGGAATCGCCGACCAGACCACGCCGGACAGATCGATATCGTTCTGCCTGACGCCATCCACCAGCACCAGCGTATTCTGCCCGGCCGCAGCACCAAAGCCCCGCAGATCGACCGTGCTGTTGGATGCGTTGTTGCCGTACAGGTCGCGCATGCCGATGCCGGCATGGTCCTGAAGAATTTCAGGCAGCGTCACGGCGGGGTTACGTTCAATTTCATCACGGGTGATGACGGTGACATTCACCGCACGATCACTCGCAAGATCGCTGAAGCGGGTCGGCGTCACGACGATGGTGTCTTCGACATATACCGGCAGGGTTTCCGCGCAGGCGGACGAAGCGAAAACGGCGCCGAGGACGAGCGCAAGAGAGGTTTGACGCATGATGAGTTCCGGTTTGGGCGCCTGCTTCCCCGCAGGCGCGTTGCACATCCGCTGCGCGATCTGTGTCGCGTCAGGGCTCAGGCCGGTATCCGGGCTCGCGCCTGAAGTTCATCGCCTTCCCGGGCATGGCCCAGTGACGTGTGTGATGAACCGTTTAGCGCTTACCGTTGCGGGGGCAGCACTGGCATGATGGCTTGCGGCCACGTACCTGTTTCCCGTTTATCCTCGGCGGCGGAAAGCCGCGTCGGCACCTGAAGGCGCACATTATATAGACACGATTGACCGGCCGCACGCCGCCCCCTGTAGTCGCGCCATGCGCACCGAACTCGATACCCTTGAGGCCAGGATCCGCCAGGTGGCCGAGCTGTGCCACACCTTGCGGCAGGAAAACATCGCGCTGCGCCAGCAGCTGCTCGCCATGCAGCAGGACGGCAAACAGCTGACGACCGGCTGACTATCACCGACACGCTGCACGGGAACGTCGGCGTGACGCTCGAAGACGCCCAGATTCGGGCCGGCGCGTATGCAGGACAGGAGATGCCTTTGGTGCCTGGCGTGCAGGCAAGTGCAGGCTTGAGCTGGGACGCAGGCCAGAAGGCGGTCTACTCCGCGCGCCTGAACCATGTGGGCAAGCGCCGATACGGGGACGACTATGGGAACGACGCCGGTTATCTGTCCGGGTACACCACGCTTGACCTGATGGCGAGCTGGCGAATCCGCGACTGGAAGATCGATGCCCGGGTTCTCAATGCCGCCGACGAGCGCTATGCCGCGTACGCCGGCTATGGTTTCAATTCGACAACGCTGGCAAACGATACATTCTATTATCCCGCCGATGGCAGGACGTTCGGCATGACAGCGCGGTACGACTTCCGGTAAGCCCTGCCATTACCCAGCGCGGTGGCCCTGGAGATTGATTCCCGTCAATCCCCCTGCGGAATGAATGTGCGCTTCTGAACGGGACATCCGACATCTACTCGAATAGCGGCAGCGTCGTATGGTCGTGCGGTTCCAGGTTGTTCGCCTTCCTGTCGCGAACCGCAAGGGAGGCGGCGTCGGACAACGCGCTGGCCCGCACGCCAAGCAAGCGAAGCCGCTGGTCGAGCGGCACTCGCTTGAGGCAAAGTCCCGCACTGTGGCGAATCGTCGTGGCATCGTCCGTATGCACCGGCAACGTGAGGTCGCGCGTGACAATCCTGAAGTCGTCGTAGCGCAACTTCACCCCGATGGTCTTCGCAACGTATTGCCTGGTTTTCAGGTCGGCGGCCAATCGCTCGCAGAGTCGGGTAAAGGCCTGCCCGAGCGCCGCGCGATCATGGCGCGGGTGCAAGTCGCGCTCGAACGTGGTTTCACGGCTCAGGGACTTGGGTTCGCGGTATGTCACGACCGGGCGGTCATCCCGGCCATGCGCCGCGTGGTGCAACCAGGCGCCATAGTTCGGGCCGAATTCACTTATCAATGCCTGTGCGTCCGTGCCGGCCAGATCCCCGATCGTCAAAATTCCCAGGTCCGCCAGTCTGGCGTTGGCCTTGGGTCCAATGCCGTTGATGCGCTTGGCCGGAAGGGGCCAGATTCGTGTCGGGATGTCGCCCTCGGTCAGGATCGTCAAGCCGTTGGGTTTCTCCAGATCCGAGCAGAGCTTGGACAGGAGTTTGTTCGGGGTAATGCCGATCGAGCAGCTTAGTCCCGTGGCCGTCTCAACCTGTGCCTTGATGGCGTTCCCCAGCGCACGCACGCCGGCGCAGGGGTCGCCTTGACGGGTCGCCTGCGCGCCCGGGACATGGCTCAGATCGATGTAGATTTCATCAATGCCGCGATCTTCAATCAGGGGCGCGATTTTGGCGACGCAAGCCTTGAAAAGACACGAGAATCTGCGGTACTCGTCGAAATCCGCCGGTAGCAGCACGGCGTCGGGTGCCAATACGCCCGCCCTCATCAGACCCATGCCGGAGTGGACGCCCAACGCCCTGGCCTCATAGGTGGCAGTCGTGATCACACCCCGGCCGGCATAATCCTTCAGGCTCGAGAAACGTCGTGAGCCGTCGGCCTGAAGGACCGGATGATGGTGCTGGCGGCCGCCAACCACGACGGGGAGGCCGCGAAGTTCCGGGTAGCGCAACAATTCGACCGACGCGTAGAAGGCGTCCATGTCGAGATGTGCGACCCATCTCACTGGCATCGGGGTCTCCCCCGCCCAGCGAGGACGGCCATGCGCCACGCGATCGCACGCCGATCATGCGCCTGTATCGTGGAACGTGAGGATAGCGGCGCGAGCAAAATCATGCCTGGGCTTGGTTTCACGGTGAGTCGACTCTTGCTTCCTTGTTCAACATGGTCACGCTGGCACCCGCGAGTTGCCACTTACGGGCAGGGCTCTATACTCACCTCTTTTCATGATGCCATGCCGGTCATCAAGCGTCCTGGTGCCGCGGACAACCAGCCATCCGCCTGGTTAAATCGTTCAGCGAGCGTTCGTAGTTTACTGTGTCTCCCGGACGTTCATTCAAACACCTGGAGACGGCATTGAGTTTGGCTTGCGAACGGGTTGGCCGGTCAGTTCACCTGCCGAGCTGGAAGGCAGCCGCATTTCATGGACGTCCACGTATTGATGTTCGGGCCGTTGCACAGATCGGCCAAGGCTCGCCACACTGTAAAAGATGATCCCCTTTTCCATCCTTGATCTCTCCCCCATCACCGAAGGCAGCGATGCCGCACGGTCGTTTCGCAACACGCTTGATCTTGCCAGGCATGCAGAGCGCTGGGGCTACCAACGCTTCTGGCTGGCCGAGCACCATGGCATGCCAGGCATTGCCAGCGCCGCGACCGCTGTCCTGATCGGTCATGTCGCCGGTGGCACGTCGACCATCCGTGTCGGGGCGGGCGGGATCATGCTGCCCAACCATTCACCTCTGGTGATTGCCGAACAATTCGGCACCCTGGAATCGCTCTTTCCAGGCCGCATAGACCTGGGGCTCGGGCGCGCGCCTGGGTCGGATCAACTCACCGCGCGTGCCTTGCGGCGCAATCTCGCCGCCGATGCCAGCCAGTTTCCCCAGGATGTCGTCGAACTGATGGATTACTTCTCGGCAGAAAAACGGCAGGCGGTGCGCGCCGTTCCGGGCGCCGGCCTCAATGTACCGATATGGATACTTGGCTCGAGTCTTTTTGGCGCGCAACTGGCAGCCGCCCTGGGCCTGCCCTACGCCTTCGCGTCGCATTTCGCACCGGCGCAAATGATGCAGGCGATTACCTTGTATCGCGCTACCTTCAAGCCCTCTGCTCAGCAACAGAAGCCCTACGTGATGCTCGGTTTCAATGTTTTTGCGGCGGATACGGCAGCGGAGGCGCAGTTTCTGGCGTCTTCAATGCAGCAGGCATTTGTCAGCCTGCGCAGCGGTCATCCCAAGCAGTTATCACCACCCGAGGAGGGTTATATCAATCGTATCGGCCCCCAGGAACGGGCGCTACTCGACCAGGTGCTGTCTTGCTCTGCGGTGGGTTCACGTGACGTGGTCAAGTCTGGACTGGAAGCGTTCATCGAACAAACCGGCGCCGATGAATTAATGATTACTTCGCAGATATTCGATCATGCTGCGCGTCTGCGCTCGTACGAAATTACGGCTGAGCTAAAGGCATCGATGGCGATCTGATTCAGCCGTGCCGGCTGTCGCCGGCAACCAGCTCATTCCATACCACGCCGACGCAATCCACCGATCAGCAATAACGCCAGGCAACCCCGATGTGACCGGCTCTGGCACGCTTGCGGGCGCAGGCGTGAGGTTGCCGCTGAAATTCAGCAGAATCCTTGGCGTAGTGCCCGTGTCGAGAATCCCCGAGCCCCCCTGGCGGATCACGCCGCCTGCAAATCCGGCCAGCGAACCCAGGCCGTCGAGGTCAGCCGCCCGCTTGTTAAAGCCATGTCTACACCGGCCGTACGGAGCCGATTGACCGGCCGCACGCCGCCCCCTATAGTCGCGCCATGCGCGCCGAACTCGATACCCTTGAAGCCAGGATCCGCCAGGTGGCCGAGCTGTGCCACACCTTGCGGCAGGAAAACATCGCGCTGCGCCAGCAGCTGCTCGCCACGCAGCAGGACGGCAAACAGCTGACGACCCGGCTGGATGCGGCCAGGACGCGGCTGCATGCGCTGCTCGATACCTTGCCGGAGGACGAGTGATGGCCGGCCCCCGCTCGATCGAAATCAATATCCTCGGCCGTACCTACAAGGTGGCGTGTTCGCGCGAGGAAGAATCGGCCCTGATCGCGGCGGCCGACTACCTCGATGAAAAAATGCACGAGATCCGCGACAGCAGCAAGGTGATCGGCGCCGAACGCATCGCCATCATGGCGGGCCTTAACCTCGCGCACGACCTGCTGACCCAGGACGGCGGCGGTCTGATCGAGGAAGCGCGCACGCGGCTGACGCATTGCAGCGCGCTGCTCGATTCCGTGCTGGAAGATCAGGACACGCTTTTCTGACGCCGTCCCGGACCGCGCCTTGCCTCTCCGCATGATGGGACGGGCGCATTCCTCTTCGATCCCGAAATGGAATACACTAAGAATGCTCCCTGCGGTGTTCGAGGCTGGTTGCAATTTCTCTGAACCAATGCATTCGTGCACGGCTGCGGTCTATTCCGGTGCGGGTGTGCGCGTGACACGTTTCATGCGCCCAAAGCCCTTTGATTGCGGCCACCTTGAACCCCGGTTCAAGAGTCCGCAACCAGTCACGGCACAGGCGGGGAGCCCCTTTTCTTGATGGACAAAACCACCCTCAGACGCCAGCTCAAAGCCGCACGCAATGCGTACAAGCCGGCTGCGCGCCGTCATGCCGCGCGTGCGTCCCTGCGCCTGGCGCTGCGTCACGGGTTGCTGCTGCGTGCGCAGCGCATCGGCTTCTACCTGCCGCAAGGCGGCGAATTCGACGCCCACCTCCTGCTCAACCAGGCCTTATGTATGCAGCGTGAATGTTACCTGCCGATCCTGCCGCGTCGCGGGCGCGTGATGCGCTTCGGCCGGGTGGGCCGCAACACGCGCATGCAATCCAACCGCTACGGCATTCCCGAGCCGCTGGATCCCCGGCCGCTGCAGGCGCGTCAGCTCGACCTGCTGCTGGTGCCGCTGGTGGGATTCGATGCGCAGGGTTACCGGCTGGGCATGGGCGGCGGCTACTACGATGCGACGCTGGCGTTCATGCAGCATCGGCGCCTGTGGCGCAAGCCGCGCCTGATAGGGGTTGCCTACGAATGCCAGCGGGTGGAGACGCTGCCGCACGATCCGTGGGACATGCCGCTCGACGCGGTACTGACCGAACGCCAGTTGTACCGCTTCATCTCCCTCCCCGATTGACGCTGTGCCTAGTCGCCGAGGTAGGCCTGGCGCACCGCCGGATTGGCGGACAGTTCGGCGGCCAGGCCGCTCAGCGTGACGGCGCCGTTCTCCAGCACATAGCCGCGCGCGCAGGTCTTCAGCGCCAGATGCGCGTTCTGCTCGATCAGCAGCACGGCCACGCCACCCGCCGCGATCCGGCGAATGATGTCGAACACGGCCTGCACCATCAACGGGGCCAAACCCATGCTCGGCTCGTCCAGCAGCAGCAGGCGCGGGCGCGCCATCATCGCGCGTCCCAGCGCCAGCATCTGCTGCTCGCCACCGGACAACAGGCCGGCGAGCTGCGTGCGGCGTTCGGCCAGGCGCGGCAGCCAGGCATAAACCTGATCGAGGTCGTCGGCAATGGCTGCGCGGTCATTGCGGCTGTAGGCGCCCATCAGCAGGTTTTCGGCGACCGACATGCGCGAAAACACGCCGCGCCCCTCGGGCACCAGCGTCAGGCCGCGCCGCACCACCTCGTGCGCGGGCAGGCGGGTGATCGCCCGGCCATCGAAATGCACGCTGCCATGGTGCGGCGCCAGCAAACCGCTGACCGCCCTGAGCGTGGTGGTCTTGCCGGCGCCGTTGGCGCCGATGAGGCAGACCATTTCACCCGCCGCCACGTGCAGGCTGAGTTCGCGCACCGCGTGGATGCCGCCGTAAGCGACCGACAGGCGGTCGATTTCGAGAAGCGCGCTCACAGCGTCTCATCTCCGAGATAGGCGGCGATGACTTTGGGATCGCGGCTGACCACGTCGGGCGTACCCTCGGCGATTTTCACCCCGTAATCGAGGACCGCCAGCCGGGTGCACAAGCCCATCACCAGCTTCACGTCGTGTTCGATCAGCAGCAGCGTCACGCCGTCGGCCTGCAATTGCAGCAACAGTTCGCGCAAGGCCGCACGTTCGGCCGGATTCATGCCGGCTACAGGCTCGTCGAGCGCCAGCAGCGTCGGTTCGGTGGCCAGCGCGCGGGCGATCTCGAGCCGGCGCTGGTCGCCATAAGGCAGATTCCTGGCCAGATTGTTGGCGTGCTGCGCGATGCCCACTCGCTTGAGCAGCGCCTGGGCGCGTTCGCATGAGTCGGCTTCTTCGCGGCGCGTGGCGGGCAGGCGCAGCACCGCGCCGACGACGCCGCTTTTGGTGCGTGTGTGACGGCCGACCAGCACATTCTCCAGCGCGGTCATTTCGGCAAACAGACGGATGTTCTGGAAGGTGCGCGCCAGTCCGGCGCCCAGCACCTGATGCGGCTTGCGGCCGTCAAGGCGAAAATTGTTCAGACGGATCTCGCCGCTGTCGATCGTATACAGCCCGGTGAGCGCATTGAACAAGGTGGTCTTGCCCGCGCCATTGGGGCCGATGAGGCCGAATATCTCGCCCGTGCGGACCTGCAGCGAAATGTCGGAGAGCGCCTGCAAGCCGCCAAATGCCTTGCTTACCCCGGAAACCGTCAACAGCGGGGTCGATGTCGCGCCGGGATCGTCCGGAGAGAAAGCGGCCTTGAATGCACTCATTCCTGCGCGTCGGCGAATTCGCGGCGGCGGCGCGTCGACGGTAGAAGCCCGGCGGGGCGATACAGCATGACAGCAACCAGCGCCAGGCCGAACAGCAGCATGCGCAGGTCGGCCGGATCGACATAGATCTGGCCGAACAGGTTGCGCTGCCAGTCGCCGGTGTAGCGCAAGGCCTCGGGCAACAGCGTCAGCACCACCGCGCCGAAAATCACGCCGGGAATATGCCCCATGCCGCCGAGCACGATCATGCACAGGATCATGATCGACTCCATGAGGTTGAACGACTCGGGACTGATGAAGCCCTGAAAACTGGCGAACAGACCGCCCGCCAGACCGCCGAAGGTGGCGCCCATGGCGAATGCCAGCAACTTCAGGTTGCGTGTGTTGATGCCGGTCGCCGCAGCGGCGATCTCGTCCTCGCGGATGGCGACCCAGGCGCGACCGATGCGCGAATCCTCCAGCCGCATCGAAACGAAGATCACCATCAGCGTGAACAGCAGGAACAGGTAGTAGGTCAGATGGATGCCGGTGAAAACATAGCCGAAGAGTTCATGCGACTGGCTCAGATCGAAGCTGCCGAGGCGCACCGGGTCGATCAGGTTGATGCCTTGCGGGCCGTTGGTGATGTTGACCGGCGCGTCCAGGTTGTTCAGAAAAATGCGGATGATCTCGCCGAAGCCCAGCGTGACGATGGCGAGATAATCACCGCGCAGGCGCAAGGTGGGCGCGCCCAGCAAGACGCCGAACAGCGCCGCCAGCATGGCGCCCAGCGGCATGACCACCCAGAACGGCAGGTGCAGCCCGAATTGTGGACTGGACAGCCAGGCGTAAGCGTATGCACCAATCGCATAGAACGCGATGTAGCCGAGATCGAGCAGGCCGGCGTAACCAACGACGATATTGAGGCCCAGCGCGAGCATCACGTAAAGCAGCGCCAGATCAAGCAGCCGCACCCACGAGCGCCCCATGCCGGCGTCGACGAGGAAAGGCAGCAGCGCCAGCCCCAGCCCCAGCAGGCAGAACGTCAGCCAGCGCGGCCAGGTTTTATGCAGGTCAAGCACGTTCGACAACGCGTGCTCCCAGCAAACCCGAGGGGCGGAACACCAGTACCGCGATCAGTACGAAGAATGCGAACACGTCCTGGTAGTTGCTGCCGAGGAAGCCTCCGGTCAGGTCGCCGATGTAGCCCGCGCCGAAGGACTCGATCAGGCCCAGCAGCAGGCCGCCCAGCATCGCGCCGCCCAGGTTGCCGATCCCGCCCAGCACCGCCGCCGAGAAAGCCTTGAGGCCGAGCAGGAAGCCCATGTAGTAATGCGCCAGCCCGTAATAGGCGCTGACCATGACGCCGGCCACCGCCGCCAGCGCCGAGCCGATTGCGAAGGTGGCGGCGATCACGCGGTTGACGTCCACGCCCATCAGGCTCGCCACCTGGCGCGACTGCGCGGTGGCCCGCATGGCGCGGCCGAGCCGGGTCTTCTGCACCACCAGGATCAGCAGCAGCATGATGGCCGCGGACAGCAGCAGGATGGCAATCTGCACATCGGTGATCGACGCGCCGTAGAGCGTGTGACGCCCCGACGGCAGGATGTCGGGAAAGCGAATGTATTGCTTGCCCCAGATCAGCATGGCGACATTCTGCAGGATGATCGACACACCGATCGCCGTGATGAGCGGCGCCAGACGCGGCGCGTGGCGCAGGGGCCGGTAGGCGACGCGTTCGATCAGCAGCCCCAGCGCCATGCACACCGGAATCGCCACCGCCAGGCCCGCCGCCAGCATCAGCACGCCCGGCAGTCCGGGGGTTGCCAGCGCCAGCGCGCCGATCACGGATAGCGCCACCATCGCGCCCATCATGGTGATTTCGCCATGGGCGAAATTGATGAGCTCCAGAATGCCATAAACCATGGTGTAGCCCAGCGCCACCATCGCATAGACGCTGCCGAGCACCAGGCCGTTGATGAGTTGTTGCAGGAAAATGTCCATCTTTGCGCCTGCGCCGGGACCGGTTGAATTCAGCTCAGCTTAGCTGCCGCTCTGCACGGTTTCGAGCGTCTGCCATTTGCCGTCTTTCACCTGGTACAATGTGACCGCCCCGCCGGCGAGGTCGCCCCGGGCATCGAAGCGGACATGTCCGGTCACGCCCTCGTAATCGGTCTTCGGCAGCTCGGCCAGATATTTGGCGGGATCGCTGGAATCGGCACGCTTCATCGCGGCGACCAGCACGTGCATGGCATCGTAGGCATAAGGCGCGTAGTTCTGGATCTTGCCGTATTTGGCTTCGAACTTCGCCTTGAACTCGCCGCCGCCGGGCATCGCGTCGAGCGGCAGGCCGGGGTTGGATGCCAGTGCGCCCTCGGCATTGGCGCCGGCCAGTTCGATGAACTTGGGCGTCTGCACCCCGTCGCCACCGAGGAATTTCGCCTTCATGCCCAGTTGTTTCATCTGCCTGATCATCGGCGCAGCCTGCGGGTCCATCCCGCCGAAGAACACCAGGTCGGGCGATTTGCCCTTGATGGAGGTGAGGATCGCCATGAAGTCGGTCGAGCGGTCGGACGTGTATTCGCGCGCCACCACGTTGCCACCGGCCGCCTTGACGGCCTTCTCCATCTGGTCGGCCAGCCCCTGACCGTAGGCGGTACGGTCGTCGATGATGGCAATGCGTTTCGCACCCAGTTTTTTCACCGCGTAGTCGCCCAGCACGCTCCCCTGCTGGGCGTCGTTGGTCATCACGCGAAAAGCCGTCTTGAAGCCGGATGTCGTATAGGCCACGGCGGTGGCCGACGGCGAAACCTGCGGAATGCCGTTATGGGAATAAATCCTGGCGGCCGGAATCGTGGCGCCCGAATTGAGATGGCCGATCACCCCGGCCACGCCTTCATCGACCAGCTTCTGCGCCACGGTGGTCGCGGTTTTGGGGTCGGCCGCGTCGTCCTCGCTACGCATTTCGAGCACGACTTTCTTGCCGCCCAGCGTGAGTCCGGCAGCGTTGATTTCATCCAGCGCCATGCGCGCGCCGTTTTCATTGTCCTTGCCCAGATGCGCCTGCGGCCCGGTAAGGGGAGAAGCCTGGCCGATCAACACGACCGGGTTGTCGCCATTGTGCTGCGGCTTGTCGCCGCAAGCTGTGACCAGCACTGCCGCTGCCATGACCCAAGCCAGCCGTTGACCCATCATCTCGGTCTTCCCCGCAATCAAATTTAAACGTGGGATTTATACCACAAAGCCAGCAACGACCGGCTTTCCGGGCACGCAGAATGCACAAGGCCGACGCGAACGCCGGCCTTGTGCTTGCCTCGGTGCGGGGTCGGATTATTTCAGGCCCAGGATCCAGGTAACGATCTTGCCCGTATCGGCGGCACTCACCTGCGGGTTCGGCGGCATGGGAATCTCACCCCAGACGCCCTTGCCGCCGGCCTTCACCTTGGCGACCAGTTTGTCATGCGCGCTCTTGTCGCCCGCATACTTCTTGGCAACATCCTTGAAGGCCGGGCCCACGATCTTCTTGTCCACGCCGTGGCAGGACAAACAGGCGTTCTTCTGCGCCAGGGACATGGCCGCAGCCGAGTCGTCGGCGGAGGCCACACCGGACATCAGCAGCAGCGCAGCGGATGTTGCGGTCATCATCAATTTGTTCATCATTTACAGTCTCCGTGGAAATCGGGTTGGGTGCGGTCAATGCATCATTGCGCCTGCACTATTCAGGAAAATTCCTCTCCGCGCAAGACGGACGATTGGGTATTTCCTACCAGACCCCGTGAGCATTGTTATGTACCCCTTCCGGTATCCGCGCCGGTGCATTCGCGCGCAGGCATGCAGACGGACCTGTCCCCGCCCGGGGGAGAACCTGGTCATGGCAATGAAATTCGTCCCAGAACGTCATCCAGGCCGGTCACCGGCGGCTGGCATGCGGTACCGCTGCAGAGCCAGGCCGTGGGGCGGTCGGATGCGGGCTTTGCCAGCGCTTCGGGCAGAGTCAGGCCATTGGGCAGGGTCAGCATCATGTCGTGCGCGCCGAGTTGCGGCGTCAGCGCTTGCCCCCACGCCGGCAGATCGGACGCCGGGCCGCGTAGCAGGATCACGCGCGGCGGCACCAGCGTTTCGTCGAGCACGGCCAGCAGCGTGGGATACGCGATAGGCTGCTGGACCAGCTGCGCATGGAATGCGTGCAGGCAGCGTGCGCTGGCGTCGAGATAACGCGTCTCGCCGAGCAGATGGCCAAGCCGCTGCAGGGCGAATGCCGCGATGCCGTTACCCGACGGCATCGCATTGTCGTAGCCGGGCTTGGGTCGCGTGATGAGCGCTTCGTGATCATGGCTGGTAAAGAAAAATCCGCCCGCCGCGCCATCCTCGAAATGCGTCAGCAACGCATCGGCGAGTTCGCGCGCCCACGCCATGTCGACTTCGCGGTAATGGGCCTGCAGGCTTTCCAGCAGCGCATCGAGCAGGAAGGCGTAGTCGTCCAGATAGGCGTTGAGTCTCGCCTCGCCGTGCTTGAAGCTGGCGAGCAAGCGGCCGTCGCGCCAGAGATTGCGGCGCAGAAAATCGATCCCGTCCTGGGCCGCATCGACCCACGCCGGGCGCGCCATCACCCGTCCGGCATGCGCCAGCCCCGCGATCATCAGCGCGTTCCAGCTGGTGAGCTGCTTGTCGTCGCGCCCCGGGCGCACGCGCGTCTCGCGCGCGGCAAACAGTTTGGCGCGCGCACTCGCCAGCCTTGCCGCGGCGGCCTCGCCGGCCAGGCCCAGTTCGGCCGCCACCGCTTCCAGCGAACGCGCAAGGATGGGATTCCAGCGCGCATTCTCGAAATTCGGCGGCAGGTCAAAACCATAAACCGGTGCCGTCACCGCGTATTCCTCGGACGACAGCAGCGCGCGCACGGCGTCGAGCGTCCACACGTAGAATTTACCCTCGTGGCCCTCGCTGTCGGCGTCGAGCGCGGAATAAAAGCCACCCTCGGGTGCGTGCATCTCGCGCAGCAGCCAGTCGACGATGCCTTCGGCGGTGTCCCGGAACAGGGTCTCGCCGGTCAGTACCCAGGCGTCGGCATACAGACGCAGCAGCGGGCCATTGTCGTAGAGCATTTTTTCGAAGTGCGGAATGGCCCACTGCTCGTCGACCGAATAACGGCAGAAACCGCCGCCCAGCTGGTCGGCCACGCCGCCCGACGCCATTTTGCGCAGGGTGAACAAGGCCATGTCGCGCGCCTCTGCGTTGCCGCTTCTGTGCGCTTCCCGCAGCAGGAAGAACAGTTCGCCGGGACGCGGAAACTTGGGGGCGCGCGAAAAGCCGCCCCATACCGGATCGAATGCCTGGGCGAGATCGCGCACCGCTTCGGCGAATGGCGCATCGGTCAGCGCCTGCGGCGTGTCCGCATCCGGCTGCTGTTGTGCAAGCGCGGCGCGCACCGCCTTGTTCTGCGTCAGAATGTCGCCACGCCGCTCATGCCAGGTGCGGGCGATGTTTTCCATCAGGTCGATGAATCCGGGCAACTGATAGCGCGGCGTCCTGGGGAAATAAGTACCGGCGAAGAACGGCGTCTGGTCGGGCGTCAGAAACACCGTCAGCGGCCAGCCGCCGCCGCGCTGGGTCAGCAGTTGATGCGCCGTCTGGTAGATCTGGTCGAGGTCGGGGCGCTCCTCGCGGTCGACCTTGATATTGACGAACAGGCGATTCATCACCGCCGCCACCCCGGCATCCTCGAAGCAGTCGTGCGCCATGACGTGGCACCAGTGACAGGCCGAATAGCCGACCGACAGCAGGATCGGCTTGTCTTCGCGGCGCGCCTTTTCCAGGGCCTCTTCACCCCACGGATACCAGTCGACCGGGTTGTCGGCGTGCTGCAGCAGGTAAGGACTGGGCTCGGTGGCAAGCCGGTTGGACATGGTGGCGAAGCCTTGCGGTTAATAGTTGATTAAATCACTCAAGAATTGTACGCTTATTGCACCCCCGTACAAACGCAGGAGCTCCCATGTCCAAGGAACTATTCACGGCCGCCCATTCGGGCGATGCCGCACAGATCAAAACACTGCTCGAAGCCGGCGCCGATCACGCCGCTGTCGATGAAGCGGGCGAAACTGCCCTGATGCACGCCGCACAAGGCGGTCATGTCGCGGCGGTGCGGGTCCTGCTGGCCGCCGGTGCCGACGTTCACGCCAGGTCGCCGCAGGGCTGGACGGCAATCGCCAAGGCCTCGTACAACGGCGAAACCGAACGCGGCTATGTCGAGGTCCTTGAAGTGCTGCACGAAGCAGGCGCCTCGCTCGACGATCGCATCTTCTTCGGCATCACGCCGCTGATGCTGGCTGCCGGCGGTGGCGACGGCGCTGTCGTGGAATGGCTGATCAATCATGGCGCCGATGTGCTCGCCGTCAACGAAGGCGACCGTACGGCGCGCATGATGGCGAACGACAGGTACTACGTGGAAGTGATCAACCTGCTGAACGAAGCCGAGAGTCAGCTTGGCGTGATGGAAGACGGTTCGCGTCCGCTGACCAAAAGTGTGGTCAAGCCGCACGTGGTCAACATGATGAAGCCGACCGCACACTGATGCGCGACCTGGCTTGATCTTCTAACGGTCCAGCCAGTCGATCAGTCCCTGCCACTGTTCGATGTCGCGCTCGGCGACATAATGGGGCAGGTCGAACAAACTCCTGCCCTCGAACGCGGCATTGACGTAATTCTGGGTGTTGCGCAGATACGCGAGTACCGGCAGGTCCTGCTGTTCCATGAACTGTTCCAGCGTGACGCCGGCACGGGTACGCGGGTCAACCCGCATTCCCACCACGCCGACAAGCGCATGGCTCTTGCGCGCCGCTTTTTCGGTATGCAGCGCGGCCAGAAAATTCTGGCTGGCGCGAATGTCGAACAGGGACGGCGCGATCGGCACCGCCACCTTGTGCGCCAGCTTCAACGCGCGTTCCAGGTTCTTGCCGCGCAGCCCTGCGGGGGAATCAATTACCAGCCAGTCGCTCACCGCCTTCTGGCCTTCGCGCATCAGCTCGATAGTCGGCAAGGCTTCGTCACGCATCGCCAGCCACTGCGTGGCAGATTTCTGTGGGTCGAGATCCAGTATCGCCACATGATCGCCCCTTGATGCCAGATAGCCGGCCAGGTTGATCGACAGCATCGTCTTGCCGCTGCCCCCCTTGGGGTTGGCCACCAGAATCACGCGCATGATTTGTCCCTGAATAAAAACTGTTATCCGCGAAAGACGCGCACCTTCGCGTCCTTCGCGGATAAAAAACCTATAAATCTTCCACGCTATACGTCACGGACATCGTATGCGTCTCGCCCGGCGCCACGGTGACGACGTTATCCATCGCATTGGCCGACTCGACGCACACCATTTCGCGCCAGCCGTCGCCGGATTTGCCGCGGCCCATGTCGCCCATTTTCGCGGCTTTCCCGGTCCATGGCGTCCACACGATGGTCGACAGCGAGCCCGACTTGGCGATGCGAATGCGGCGCTTGAGACCCGCATCCTCGATCACGCAATCGGCCGGCGTATCGACGTAGACGCGGTCGACTTCGCCGTTGAATCCGATCGCGCCGCGCTGTGTCCTGCGCGCGAAGTCGTCGACCTTGTCGTGGTACGTCACGCCTTCAAGACCGCTCACCGTCACCGCCCCGATGTCGCTGATCTGCAGATAGGTATGCAGCGCCTCGCCAACCCTGACCGGCGCATCGCCCGTATTGGTGGTAACCAGATGCATCTCCAGCCTGTCGCTGACGATGACCGTCAGCGACAGCTGCGTGGGGTGCGGCCATTGCGCGCGGGTCTGCTCGTTATCCACCAGTTGCAGCGTGATCTCGGTCTTGGCGTCGTTGCGCTTGCGGCTGCCGGTCACGGTCCACGGCACGGTGCGCGCGAAGCCGTGCGCAGGGAAAGATGCCTCGCTCGCGTGCGCGCCGAACCACGGCCAGCACACCGGCGCACCGCCGCGAATGGATTTGCCCGGTGCGAACGTGGCGGCGTCGGACAGCCACACCACCGGTGCAGGGTGGCACTTGGGACGGAAGCTCACCACGTGGGCGCCCTGCAGACAGATCGTCGCACGGCCGCCGTGGTTGTCGATGTCGGCGTAGGTCAGTCCGCCTGCGCCAACACGGAAACTCAGCTGGCCGGGAATGGCGAAGCGCGCCAGGGGATCGGCATGCGCCTGCGCCTCGGTCGGATGCTCGACCAGGCTAACGTCGCGCACGGCGCCGAATGCCGCACTGGTTGCCATCGCCGCATAGGCGCGCAGTGCCGCCGACACGTCGCGTACACGGTTGACCGGTTTCCAGGCGTGCGCGCCTTTCGCATCCATCGCGACGCGTCGGCGTGCCAGTTCGGCCTCGCTCACCGCGACGCTGATCGCGCGCCCGGGAATGTCGATCTCGATGACATCGCCTTCCTCGACCAGGCCGATGGCGCCGCCCTCGGCCGCTTCCGGCGAGACGTGGCCGATGGACAATCCCGAGGTGCCGCCGGAGAAACGGCCGTCGGTGATCAGCGCGCAGGCCTTGCCGAGATCCTTGGATTTGATATACGACGTCGGGTAGAGCATTTCCTGCATGCCGGGGCCGCCGCGCGGGCCTTCATAGCGAATGATGACGACGTCGCCGGGCTTGATGTGATCGCCAAGGATGGCCTCCACCGCGGCTTCCTGCGATTCGAACACGCGTGCCGGGCCGGAGAATTTCCAGATGCTTTCATCCACGCCCGCCGTCTTGACGATGCAGCCATCCTCGGCGAGGTTGCCGTACAGCACCGCCAGGCCCCCCTCCTTGGAATAGGCATGCTCGAGGTCGTGGATGCAGCCGTTCACGCGGTCGTCGTCAAGCCTGGCGAAGCGGCGGTCCTGCGAGAACGCGGTCTGCGTCGGCACGCCGCCGGGCGCGGCGCGGAAGTAGTCCTTGACGTCCTTGTCGGTGGTGCGGCGGATGTCGTAGACGTCGATCTGCTCGCCGAGCGATTTCATCAGCACCGTCGGCACGTCGCGATGGATCAGCCCGCCGCGTTCGAGTTCTCCGAGGATCGCCATCACGCCGCCGGCGCGGTGCACGTCTTCCATGTGGTAGGTCTGGATCGACGGCGCGACTTTCGACAGGTGCGGCACGCGGCGGCTCATGCGGTCGATGTCGGCCATGGTGAAGTCGACGCCGGCCTCGTGCGCCGCGGCCAGCAGATGCAGCACGGTGTTGGTCGAACCGCCCATCGCGATGTCGAGCGCGATTGCGTTCTCGAAGGCGTCGAAGCTGGCGATCGCGCGCGGCAGCACGCGGGTGTCGCCGTCCTCGTAATAACGCCGCGCATTCTTCACGATCAGGCGGCCGGCGGCGAGGAACAGGTTCCTGCGGTCGGCGTGCGTTGCCAGCAGCGAACCGTTGCCGGGCAGCGACAGGCCCAGCGCCTCGGTCAGGCAGTTCATCGAGTTGGCGGTGAACATGCCCGAGCACGACCCGCAGGTGGGACACGCCGAGCGTTCGAGTTCGTTGACTTCCTTGTCGCTGAACTTGTCATCGGCCGCCGACACCATGGCGTCGACCAGGTCGAGTTTGATGACCTGCTTGTCCCACACCACCTTGCCCGCTTCCATCGGCCCGCCGGAAACAAAGATAGTGGGGACGTTGAGGCGCAGCGCGGCGTTCAGCATGCCCGGCGTGATCTTGTCGCAGTTGGAGATGCACACCAGCGCATCGGCGCAGTGGGCGTTGACCATGTATTCGACCGAGTCGGCAATGAGGTCGCGGCTCGGCAGGCTGTACAGCATGCCGCCGTGGCCCATGGCGATGCCGTCGTCGACCGCGATGGTGTTGAATTCCTTGGCCACGCCGCCCGCCGCCTCGATCTCGCGCGCCACCAGCTGGCCCATGTCCTTCAGGTGCACGTGGCCCGGCACGAACTGGGTGAACGAGTTGGCGATCGCGATGATCGGCTTGTTGAAATCGGCGTCCTTCATGCCGGTCGCGCGCCACAGTGCGCGTGCGCCCGCCATGTTGCGGCCGCGGGTGGTGGTCCAGGAACGATAGTCGGGCATGATAGTCACTCAGGCAATCTATAATCAGCGGTCATTTTACCCGTGCTTTGACTTACCCGAATCCTGCCTCCTGAATCCTGCCCTCATGCTCGCTCCCCAATTCGACCCCGTCGCCCTGCAACTCGGACCCCTTGCCATCCACTGGTACGGTCTCATGTATCTCGTCGCGTTCATGCAGGTCATCCTGCTCGGGCGCTGGTGCATCGCGCACCGGCCATGGACAGGCTGGAATCTCAGGATGCTCGACGACGCGCTGTTCTATGGCGTGCTCGGCGTCATCGTCGGCGGCCGGCTCGGCTACGTGCTGTTCTACAAGCCCGGCGATTACCTGGCTCATCCGCTCGACATCTTCAAGGTTTGGGAAGGCGGCATGAGCTTTCACGGCGGCTTCCTCGGCGTCATCATCGCGATGGCGCTGTTCGCGCACCGCCACAAGTTGCGCTGGCTCGCCGTCACCGATTTCATCGCCCCGCTGGTGCCGCTGGGCCTGGCCGCCGGACGACTCGGCAATTTCATCAACGGCGAGCTGTGGGGACGCGCCACCGACCTGCCGTGGGGCATGATCTTCCCGCAGGCGGGCGACGGCATCGCGCGCCATCCCTCGCAGCTGTACCAGTTCGCCGGCGAAGGCCTGCTGCTGTTCGTCATCCTGTGGCTGTATGCCAGCAAGCCGCGCCCGACCGGCGCCGTTTCAGGCGTGTTCCTGATCGGCTACGGCAGCTTACGCTTCCTCGCCGAATTCGCCCGCGAACCCGACAGCTTCCTCGGTCTGCTGGGACTGGGGCTTTCCATGGGGCAATGGCTCTCGCTGCCGATGATCATCGCCGGCGTCATCATGTTGCGCTGGTCGCTGCGGCGCACATGACTCTCCGCATCTGGAGGGCATTCGGCTGGCTCGGCATCGTCGTCGCCCTGGTGATGTCGCTGACGCCTCCCGTCGTGAACGAAGGCGCCCACAGCGACAAGATCGTGCATCTGACCGGCTACGCCGTGCTGATGTTCTGGTGGGCGCAGATCGTCGTCCACCGACGCTGGCGACTCGCCCTGGCCGTCATGCTGTTCGGCATCGCCATCGAGTTGCTGCAAGGCCTCACCCCGAATCGCCAGCCCGACGTATTCGACGCCCTGGCCAACACCGGTGGCCTTCTGCTTGGCTGGCTCGCCGCCCGGATTCTGCCCAATCTGCCTTCCCTGTTTGCCTTGCTTCCCGCACGACAACGCTAACGTTATAATCCGCCTCGTCGGGGGGGTAGCTCAGCTGGGAGAGCGCCGCGTTCGCAATGCGGAGGTCGGGAGTTCGATCCTCCTCCTCTCCACCAAAATCACATCTCACGGAATCCCTGGAACAGGGAGCATATTTTTGCATCGAATGCAAAAATATCGTTCCAAATCAAAGTGCAACAATATCGTTCCATTGGATGGCGCTGTCAAAAATTAAGCCCTTGGGAATGAGCCAAGGGCTTAATTCTTTCGGCTTCCACGAACGCTCTACACTCCGTTACCGCGCCTAAATAGTGGTTATTTCCCCGTCGGGGGCGAGAGTCACAGCGGCTCTGGGAAGCGAACTAACCAGTCACTTTTTGGACTTTACGGTTTTGCCCTGATCTTCGATAAGGGCGGCGAATTGAGCCCAAGAGAGGCGTTTCTTATTGACCGAGTTTCCTTTTGGCAACCATTCAACGTTGCCCTTGCTAATGAGCAATGTGCCCAGCTTCGCAGCTTTGCCATCGGACACTGTCCTGACCTCAATCTCGAGATCCTTGTGAGCAACAACTTTCGTATAAAGTTTCGCGCTTACTTCGTGGGCCATACCTACTCTCCCTACTTCCTTGTTGATAAAACTGAAACTCGTCGTGGCGCCATGCCCCTAATCGATATCAGAGCCGAACGTGAAAAACTTTGGTTTCAGTCCGCTCGTCCATCAAGTAGTCCACTCCGCCAGTTAAGAAAAAGCGGTGTATCTCCTCGCAGCCGTCGGCGGAAACAATCGCTATGTCGACCTCGCGGTCGTGAAACGTCCGGCCGCTTCCCTTTTGTGGGGCAACCGTTACGTCGCGCTTTTCGATTCCGATTGCCTTGATCAAGTCATCCACATGACGCTCGGTATCGAGGTAAAACTCTGGATCACCATCCCGATCCTTGCTTTCCTTGCAACGAACGATCAGACGCTCAATCTCTAACGCCATCGGGCACGGCCAGTATGAGTTGACGCTGAGTCCTGGTGAATGCGGCCAATCGCAGGTTGTGCCGCTCAATTTGGATGAGCGGGGCCGATGCACGCTCAGTGTGTCCGATCTGGCAGCGCATTCCGTCTGGAAGCCGGGATTGATGCGAGTGGTCGCCGAATTGCGGCGGACTGGGGAGGCGCGGATTCTGATGCGTAACGCTAGTCTGTTCTGGCTGGGGCTGCGCGAGATCAACCGCGGCCTGCGCTTCCGCTGCGCGGAATGGCCAGAAAACCTTAAGCTCGATGTTTGCGAAAACCTTGAGCGCAAGGGGGATGACCTGGCTGTGAAGGATGCGTCGGCACGAGGCATCCGCCTGGTGTTCGGGCTGAGCCCAACGCGCCTGCAAAGCCTTACCTGGAATGTGCCTGGGGTATTCGTGGAGGTTGCCGTCATATAACCGTGTCCCGCGTCAGATGATCTGCTTGAACTCGATCATCGAATTGATCGGCCGCAGCAGCACGATGTT
>CAYVOR010000015.1:39175-46794 GCA_964452995.1 uncultured Thiobacillus sp. | reverse complement strand
TGCACTTCTCGGCCTTGCCGGACTTCCAGTTGTAGTAGATCTTCTTGTACGGGCAGCCGGAGATGCACATGCGCCAGCCGCGGCACTTGTCCTGGTCGACCAGCACGATGCCGTCTTCCTCGCGCTTGTAGATCGAACCCGACGGGCAGGATGCGACGCAGGTCGGATTGAGGCAATGCTCGCACAGGCGCGGCAGGTACATCAAAAAGGTGTTTTCAAACGTCGAGTGCATTTCCTTCTGCACGTTGTCGAAGTTCTTGTCGCGCCCGCGCGAAGAGAATTCGCCGCCGAGATCGTCTTCCCAGTTGGGGCCCCAGTGGATCTTGTCCATCTTCTGGCCGGTGATGGCCGAGATCGGGCGCGCAGTTGGCGGCGTCTCCGACAGCGGTGCCTTCTGCAGGTGCTGGTAGTCGAAGGTGAATGGCTCGTAGTAGTCGTCGATCTCCGGCAGGTTGGGGTTGCCGAAGATGTTGGCGAGGATCTTCAGCCGGCTGCCCTGGCGCGGCTCGATCTTGCCGTCGCCCTTGAGCCTCCAGCCGCCGTTCCACACGTCCTGGTTTTCCCATTGCTTGGGGTAGCCGACACCGGGCTTCGACTCGACGTTGTTGAACCACACGTATTCCATGCCTTCGCGCGAGGTCCACACGTTCTTGCAGGTGACCGAGCAGGTATGGCAGCCGATGCATTTGTCCAGATTCAGCACCATGGCAATTTGGGCACGCACTTTCATGTTCTAACTCCTTGCCGGACAGGGGAGGAGCCCCTGATCGTTATATAAAAATCCCGTGCCGGAGAGCAGCGACGCGGGTGAGGGCAGGGTGAGACCGCCGCCCTCGAAGCCATTCGGATCAACGCTCGACCAGCGGGCCTTCCATCCAGTCCACTTTCTTCATCTTGCGCACGATCACGAACTCGTCGCGGTTGGAACCGACCGTGCCGTAGTAGTTGAAGCCGTAGGCCAGTTGCGCGTAGCCGCCGATCATGTGGGTGGGCTTGGTGATGGTGCGCGTGACCGAGTTGTGGATGCCGCCGCGGAAACCGCTGGTCTCGGCGCCTGGTACGTTGACGATTTTTTCCTGTGCGTGATACATCAGGCACATGCCCTTGGGCACGCGCTGGCTGACGACGACGCGCGCGGTCAGTGTGCCGTTGACGTTGAACACCTCGACCCAGTCGTTGTCAACCAGCCCGGCCTGCTTCGCCTCCGTCTCGGACACCCAGACGTGGGGACCGCCGCGCGACAGTGTCAGCATGCGCAGGTTGTCGGTATAGGTGCTGTGGATGCCCCACTTCTGGTGCGGCGTGATCCAGTTGAGCACCAGTTCGTGATGACCGTTGGATTTCTTGCCCAGCATCGGCGCAATCGTCTTGGTGTCGACCGGCGGCTTGTACACGCACAGGCCCTCGCCGAAATCCAGCATCCACTGATGGTCGATGTAGAACTGCTGGCGGCCGGTGAGGGTGCGCCAGGGAATCAGCTCGTGGACGTTGGTGTAGCCGGCGTTATACGACACGTGCTCCGACTCCAGGCCTGACCAGGTCGGCGAGGAAATGATCTTGCGCGGCTGCGACTGGATGTCGCGGAAACGGATCTTGTCGTCCTCGCGCGGAATCGCCAGATGGGTGTGGTCGCGCCCGGTCATCTTGGACAGTGCATCCCAGGCTTTCAATGCGACCTGGCCGTTGGTTTCCGGCGCCAGCATCAGAATGACCTCGCAGGCATCGATGGCCGAGTCGATCTTCGGCAGGCCCTTGGCCACGCCGTCGGCGGTGACGGTGTAATTGAGCTCCGCCAGCTGTCTGACCTCGTCTTCGGTGTTCCAGGCGATGCCCTTGCCGCCGTTGCCGATCTTGGTCATCAGCGGGCCGAGCGAGGTGAACTTCTTGTAGGTGTCGCCATAGTCGCGCGTCACCACGGTCATGCCCGGCATGGTCTTGCCCGGGATCGGATCGACCTCGCCTTTCTTCCATTCACGTACGTCCAGGCTCTGGCCAAGTTCGGACGGCGTATCGTGCGACAACGGAGTCAGCACCAGGTCTTGCTGGGTACCGAGATGCGTGGCGGCCAGTTCGGAGAACTTCTTCGCGATGGTCTTGTAGATTTCCCAGTCGGATTTCGATTCCCATAGCGGCTGCACCGCCTCGCTCAAGGGATGGATGAAGGGGTGCATGTCCGAGGTATTGAGGTCGTCCTTCTCGTACCAGGTGGCCGACGGCAGCACGATGTCGGAATACAGGCAAGTGGTCGACATGCGGAAATCGAGCGTCACCAGCAGGTCGAGCTTGCCTTCCGCGCCCTTGTCGTGCCACACGACTTCCTTCGGTTTGGCTTCGCCGAGTTCGCCGAGATCCGGCCCCATTACCGCGTTCTGGGTACCGAGCAGGTACTTGAGAAAATACTCGTGTCCCTTGCCGGACGAACCCAGCAGGTTGGAACGCCAGACGAACAGGACGCGTGGAAAGTTCTTCGGATTGTCCGGATCTTCGCAGGAAAACTTGATCGCGCCGCTCTTGATCTGCTCGACCGCATACTTGACCGGGTCGATGCCGGCCGCCTCGGCGGCCCTGGTGATTTCCAGCGGATTGGTTTCCAGCTGCGGCGCGGACGGCAGCCAGCCCATGCGCTCGGCGCGCACGTTGAAGTCGATCAGCCGGTAGTCGCCGTTTTTCTTGTCGGCGGTGGGCGAGAGGATTTCCGAGGCGGCCAGTTTTTCGTGACGCCACTGGCTGGTATGGGCATAGAAATATGACGTGCCGTTCATCTGCCGCGACGGGCGGTGCCAGTCGAGCGCGAACGCCAGCGGCGTCCAGCCGGTCTGCGGGCGCAGTTTCTCCTGGCCGACATAATGCGCCCAGCCACCGCCCGTTTGGCCGATGCAGCCGCACATCATGAGCAGGTTCATGATGCCGCGGTAGATCATGTCGTTGTGGTACCAGTGGTTCAGCCCCGCACCGAGGATGACCATGGATTTGCCGTGTGTCTTGTCGGAATTGTCGGCGAACTCGCGCGCCACCGTGATGATGTCGGCGCGCGGTACGCCGCAGTGCTTCTCGGCCCAGGCCGGCGTGTAGGGCACATTGTCGTCGTAGCTGGCGGGAATGTTCGGCCCGCCGAGACCGCGGTCGATGCCGTAGTTCGCCATGGTCAGGTCGTAGGTGGTGGCAATGCGCACATCCTTGCCGCCGATGCTGATGACCTTGACCGGCAGGTTGCGCGTCAGCAGTTCCTCGTGGTCGTTGCCGCCGAAGTAGGGCAGCGCCACCTCGACGACTTCGTCGTGGCTGCCGAGCAGGGTGAGCTGCGGCTTCACGTCCTTGCTGGAATAGCCGTCGCGCATTTCCAGGTTCCACGCGCCCGACTGGCCCCAGCGGAAGCCGATCGAGCCATTGGGCGCCACCAGATAGCCGGTGTTCTCGTCGACCACCACGGTCTTCCACTCGGGATTGTTGTCCTGCCCCAGATTGCCAGTGAGGTCGGAGGCGCGCAGGAAACGGTCGGCGATCAGCTTGCCCTCGTGTTCCTTGAGCATGACCAGCATCGGCATGTCGTTGTACTGGCGGCAATACTGGTCGAAATACTCGCTCTTGTTCCTGTTGTGATACTCGGTGAGGATGACGTGGCCCATCGCCAGTG
Organism: uncultured Thiobacillus sp.; assembly: GCA_964452995.1. Classification (GTDB taxonomy): domain Bacteria; phylum Pseudomonadota; class Gammaproteobacteria; order Burkholderiales; family Thiobacillaceae; genus Thiobacillus. Next base: position 43,160 of record CAYVOR010000015.1, on the reverse strand, counting down.
CCAGCGCGGCATCGGTTCCCTGGCGCGGCGCCAGCCAGATATCGCCGAACTTCACCATTTCACCGAAGTCGGACGAGATGGCCACGGTCTTGGTGCCCTTGTAGCGCACCTCGGTGTAGAAGTGGGCGTCGGGAGTGCGCGTCTGCGGCACGTTGGAGCCCCAGACCAGCAGATAGGTCGAGTTATACCAGTCGGCCGATTCCGGCACGTCGGTCTGTTCGCCCCACACCTGCGGGCTGGACGGCGGCAGGTCGCAGTACCAGTCGTAGAACGACAGCGGCGTGCCGCCGATCAGCGACAGATAGCGTGATCCTGCGGCGTAGCTCACCATCGACATCGCGGGGATCGGCGAGAAGCCGGCGACGCGATCAGGGCCGAATTCCTTGATGCTGAAGACGTTGGACGCGGCAATCATTTCCGTCACTTCGTCCCACTTGGCGCGTACGAAGCCACCCTGGCCGCGAACTGACTTGTAGCGCCTGGCCTTGGCCGGGTCCTGGCTGATCGATTTCCATGCCGCCACCGGGTCCATCGTCTTCCTCGCCTCGCGCCACATTTCCATCAGGCGGCCACGGATCAGCGGGTATTTCACGCGCTGTGCCGAATAGACGTACCAGGAATAACTGGCGCCGCGCGGACAGCCACGGGGCTCGTGGTTGGGCAGGTCGGGCCGGGTGCGCGGATAGTCGGTCTGCTGGATTTCCCAGGTGATCAGGCCGTTCTTGACGAAGATTTTCCAGCTGCATGAACCGGTGCAGTTCACGCCGTGGGTGGAGCGAACGATCTTGTCATGCTGCCAGCGGCTGCGATAGGCATTCTCCCAGCTGCGGTCTTCATTGCTGACAACGCCGTGGCCGTCGGAATACTCGGACAGATTCTTCTTGAAGAAGGTCAGTCGGTCGAGGAAGTGACTCATTTTTTGTTCGCTCCTTAAATTACTCGCTGGGAGTGGAGGATTGCAGGAGGTAAACGGTTCCAGCTGTTTTTCCGTTTATCCCCATCGCTTTCATTTACGGGTTCTTAATATAGGCATTCTTGCGGAGATAGAACCACCAGTTGATAACCAGACACAGGGCATAAAACACGGCGAAGCCATACATCGCCATCTCGGGTGTGCCAAGCTTGATCTGCTCACCGATCACGACCGGGGCAGCGAAGGCGCCGTAGGCAGCGACGGCAGACGTCCAGCCGAGTACCGGACCGGCTTGCTGGCGGTCGAAAATGAAGCCGATCGAGCGGAAGGTCGAGCCATTGCCGACGCCGGTGGCGGCAAACAGCAGCATGAAGAGGGCGAGGAAGGTGAAGAAGTATTGTTCCGGCGTTGCCGAATGGTAGGCCTCCCTCATCACGTAGCCGACCGCCACCGACGCCACGACCATTACTGCAGAGACCCACTGGGTGACGATCGAGCCGCCCACCTTGTCCGAAATCCAGCCGCCAAGCGGGCGGGCCAAAGCGCCGACGAAGGGGCCGATCCAGGCATAGGCGAGCACCGGCAGCGCGTTCGGATTGGCCTGTGTGTGCGTCATGATTCCATTCGCGTCGGGCACGTGAATGACGTCGAAAATGACCTTCATCGCCAGCGGCAGTGCCATCGAAAAGCCGATGAACGAACCGAAAGTAACGATATAAAGAACCGTCATCGCCCAGGTGTGCTTGTTCTTGAAGATCTGGAACTGCTTGGCGACGCCCTCTTTCATCGTGCCGAAGGCGGCAAGCTTCATCACTGTCAGCATCAGCATGATGTCAAGCGGAATCGCGACCCAGACGTTGAGCAGCCCGAGACCCGTCGGCGCCGGCAGATACAGCCACAGCATGAAGATCGATGGCATGAAAGCGAGCGTGTACAGGTAGGTGATCTTCAAGAATGCGACGAGCGTGTTGCCGGTGTCGGGCGAGATCGGCTTCAGGTTGTTCATGCCGAACCAGCACAGGATAGACAGCGGTACGAGCGACAGCACCCAGGTGAATCCGGCATTCTGGATCCAGGTCTGGGTACCGGCGCTGATCTTGCCGAAGATCCAGCCGCTCTCCTTGATCAGCGTCATCGGCTCGCCGCCAAGCGTGCCGAAGATGCTTGCCGTCATGACGAGCGGAATGACGATCTGCATCGTCGTCACGCCGAAGTTGCCGAGGCCTGCGTTCAGACCGAGCGCCGTGCCCTGCAGCCGCTTCGGAAAGAAGCTGCTGATGTTGGACATCGACGATGCGAAGTTGCCGCCGCCGACGCCGCACCACAACGCCATCAACTGGAAGGACCACAACGGCCATTCGGGATGCTGCAGCACGATGCCGGTGCCGATTGCTGGCGCCAGCAGCATCGCTGTGGTGAGGAAAATGACGTTGCGTCCGCCCGCGAGGCGGATCAGGAACGACGCCGGGATGCGCATTGTCGCGCCGGCAATGCCGGCGATCGCGGTCAGCGTGAAAAGCTCGGCCTGGGTGAACGGGAATCCGAGGTTCAGCATCTGCACCGTGATGATGCCCCACATGCCCCAGACCGCGAAGCCGCACAGCAGCGCCGGGATCGAGATCCACAGATTGCGGTAGGCGATCTTCTTGCCGGTGGATTCCCAGAAAACGGGATCTTCCGGGTTCCATTCCTTGATATTGGCGGGCATTGCGTACTCCTGGCTAGGAAAGGCGGGTTACTCGAGAGTGTCGGCTTCTGTGGACCGGATCATCGGCATCTTGCGAACCTCGGTCAGGTACATCCAGATCAGCGATACCCAGGTGATGCCATACATCAGCATGAAGATGCCGCTGTTGATACCGGTGAGGTCGACAATGGCGCCAAACAGGATGGGCAGGATAAAGCCGCCCAGGCCGCCCATCAGGCCGACGATGCCGGAGATGACACCGATGTTGTCGGGATATTCGTCGGAGATGTATTTGAATACCGACGCCTTGCCGAATGCCCAGCACAGGCCGAGGATGAACAGCAGGGCGGTGAATACCCAGACGTTGAGCCCGATGTGCAGCGAAAACTCGCCCTTCGCGGTCTGGATCACCATGTCGGTCTGCGGATAGGACAGCAGGAACAGGCAGATCCACGATATCCACATCACCCACCACGTCAGCCGGTGCGCGCCGATCTTGTCGGAGATCCAGCCGCCCACTGCACGCATAATGCCGCCCGGCAGGGAAAAACACGCCGCCATCAGCGCAGCGGTCTTGATGGAAAAACCATACTCGGTGATGAAATACTTGGTCAGCCAGAGCGCCAGCGCGACGTAGCCACCAAACACGATCGAGTAGTACTGGCAAAGCTTCCAGACATTGGGGTCCTTCAGCGCGGCGAGTTGTTGCCTGAAGGTGATGTGACTGGGCACATGATGCGCCGTATCGGTATAGGTGAAGATCCAGAAAAGTATGGCCACGATCAGCATGGCGACCGCATACACATGCGGCACCGACTGCCAGCCGTAGGCGACCACCAGGGAAGGTGCGATGAACTTGGTGAGCGCCGCGCCCGAGTTGCCGGCGCCGAAGATTCCCATGGCAAATCCCTGGCGGTTTTTCGGAAACCAGCGGGCCACGTAGGCGATCCCCACCGAGAAGGAGCCGCCGGCCACGCCCACAAACAAGGCCAGCACCAGGAAGTGCCAGTATTGGGTGGCGTAGCCAATCAGCCAGATCGGTATGACGGTTGACAGCATCAGCACGGTGAAGACGATGCGGCCGCCCAGCTTGTCGGTCCACATGCCGAGCGGTAGCCGGATCAGTGAACCGGTCAGCACGGGTGTCGCGACCAGCATGCCGAACTCGGTCTCGTTCAGGCCCAGCATCTTCTTGATGGGGATGCCGATGATCGCGAACATCATCCATACGGCGAAACAGGCCGTGAACGCAAGCGTGCTCATCGTGAGTACGGAAGTCTGCTTCTGGGTTTGCGTCGCCATATGATGTATCCTTCGCCGCGATTTCAAGACTTGTTTATCTGAAATACTGGTCGCAGTGTATGCCTGTGAACGTAGATGAAAAG
>CAYVOR010000015.1:0-39075 GCA_964452995.1 uncultured Thiobacillus sp. | reverse complement strand
ATGCTTTCAGAAATCGCACCCTTTTACCAACCAACAGGAAACTCAAATGAAAAAGACATCGCTCATTCTTGCCCTAACACTTGCCACGCTGTTAAGCGCATGCGGAAAGCAGGAAAGTGCTTCGCCTGAAGCCGCTGCGCCGGCCCCGGCCGAGACAACTGCGCCGGCACCGGCCGAGGCGGCAGCGCCGGCCGCAGCAGCCACTGAAGTTGAGGCGACGAACGACGCGGGCAAGAAAGTATTCGGCGCAACCTGCTCGCTGTGCCATGCGTCAGGAGCGGCAGGTGCACCCATATTTGGCAACAAGGCCGACTGGGATCCGCGTATCGCCCAGGGCATGGACGTTCTGTACAAGCATGCAATCGAAGGCTATACGGGCGCAAAAGGTGTGATGCCCGCGCGCGGCGGTTCCACCACGCTCTCGGATGACGATGTGAAAGCAGCGGTGAACTACATGGTCGATAAAGTCAAGAATGGCTGATAAAGCCGAATAAATTTCGGGGTCCGGGTTTACCGGACATGCACGGAAACGAAACGGGGGAGATCTGATCTCCCCCGTTTTTTTATTCGGGTGCTGCGGTTCCCGCTGCACCAATTACCGGATTAGTGGCGGTGACGGCTATTCCGGTTCAGGGATGCAAGCAAGGGAGGCGTCATGTCCGAGGCAGTCAGTACCGTGCCGCGATGGCGCCCGGCAAAGGCATCCGCCGCGTTGCGGCTGGCGAATGCGGGCAGATCGGCGTTGCGCATCGGGCCAGTGACCTCGGAGCCGTGGACAAAAAAGGCTTGCCCGGCCTCCACCCATTGCCCACTCTCGAGATCGCGCACATAGCTGACAGCGACATCGTCGAAGGTGTAGCGCCGGTCGTAGCGGCTGACCTTGAGGAGGAAGTCGAACAGGTTGACCGGCGAGTCGAAGTAATGGGCGGCGCCATCCCTGAAAATGACTTGCGCGGCCCAGTTCGGGTAACGCGCGGGATACATGCCGCATACCGGGCAGCGTGCCTCGGCAGGCACCGGTCGCGCGGCATGCATGGGCTGACCTGCGGCGGGGTCATACGGGGTGGCCGGTGCGACGATGCAAAGTTCGTTATTGAACGCGTCGGTGTCGCGCCCGGGTTGCGCGTCCGCGAACAGCAGCAGGGCGGCAGCGAGCGCAAGCGTCAAGCCGCCTCGGGACCGCAATCCCGACGGCATGGGCACTAGTCGATGTCCTTGACGCCGAGCATCGGGTCCTCGAGCAGGGCGCGAATCAGGCAGTGCAGATTGTCTTCCGGCGTGGCATCGGGTCGCGTGACCGGATCGGCCGCGATGCGGCCGGCCGTATCGTGGAAGTGGTTGGGAAAGGTTGCCAGATCGCGGTGCAGCGGTGCCGTGTCGATGCCGGACTCGGCATCGCCGTAGACCCAGCGCAAGGAATAGGCATCGGCCGTTGCATAGCGCACTTCCAGCGTCACGCCATTCTTCAGGCGAACGATGAGGGTGTCCTGCCGATGTTCGACTGCCTCCTCGAGATCGTCCGCGAAGGTTTGTTCGATCGATGTGCCAAGTTCAAGATGCAGGCTCATATCTTGTTGGCCACCTTGAGTATGTCGGTCAGGGCAGCCCGGGCGGTTTCACGGGTGTCGGCAAGAATCCGGGCGGCCAGATAATGCTCATAGGCCGGATGCTCGGCCACCGCGCCGGTCTGGATTTTCTGCAGCAGCGCCGCTTCGTCCGCCACGTCGTGGAACTGGAGGATGGTCTTGCGGTTTTCACGCAGTTCGTAGGTCAGTTTGGACAGCTGTTCGATTTCTGTTGCCATCTCGAACGGGACGGATTCAAAGAATTCAGGCATGGCGTTTTTACATGTGACTATCGTGAAGCACGCCGCCATCCAGCACGACCATGTCGGGTGTGATGTCGGCAAAGCGGGTGACCTTGCCGCCGTAGTCGGCAGCAAATCTGGTGGCGTCCTGCTCCAGCGCAAAGCTGGCGATGGTCGGCCCCATCGAGCCCTCGCGTTTGCTGCCATAGACGTAATACGCGGATTTCGCATCGATCCAGTGGCCGTGCGGCGCGTCCCAGTCTGTCTTGCCCATGTCCTGCACGAAAATGCCGCGTACTTCGCGGACCTGTTCCGGCGTGAGATAGATGTGGAACATTTCCACGGTGTCGCAGAAGAAATCCGGCTCCGCCTGCCCGGCATAGAAGATCTGCGCCTTGGGGCCGGGATAGTCGGCCAGCAGCATGCCGTCGAGGGAGCAGGAGGTAGTGCGGCTGATTTCCAGCGGTGCCACCGTGGCCGGCCCTGAAGACTGGCCGCAGGCCGCGAGCAGGGTGGTTGCCAGCGCGGCAAGGATGAGCGTGTGTCTCGTCAAAGTCATTTGCGGAATCTCCAGCTTGCGATACCCAGTGGGACGACGATCCAGGCGAGCATGACCAGGCCGAGCAGCCATGGATTCGCCAGGGAAGAGGGAAAAACGGTCGCCAGTCCGTACAGGGTACGGACGTCGTCCAGGGAAAAAATGTTGAGTATGCGGAATACGTCGGCAGGGTTCGCCATCAGCAGGTAGGGGAGAATCTCGCCACCCCACTGGCCGCCGGTGACGACGAGCGCGCCAAGCAGCAGCAGATCGAACACCAGCACAAAGAAAAACCAGGTGGCGATCGCCATGCCCGAGGCGCGGGTGCGGTCAGTCGCGAACACCGACAGCATCACCGCCAGGCTCAGGAAGGCGCAGCCCAGCAGCACCGAGCTCAGCATGAAACCGAAGTAGTGGTACAGGGCGTTGAGGTCGAGCCGCGCCGACAGCACGATGGCCACCAGGCCGAAACCGGCTACGGTCGAGAACGTCAGCGCGGCAGCCAGCCCGAGGTATTTGCCCAGCAGCAGTTCCAGTCGCGTGATCGGCATCGACAGCAGCAGATCGAGCGAGCCCCGCTCGCGCTCGCCGACGATGGCATCGAATCCCAGCACCAGCGCAATCAGGGGAATCAGGTAGATGACCAGACTGACCAGGCTGGCGATGGTGAGATCGATCGAGCGGAAGCCGACGCTCCCCTGCTGCGCCGCGCCGAAATAGGCGATGACCAGGGCAAATGCGGTGAATACCAGCGCCACGGCCAGGACCCAGCGGTTGCGGATGCGGTCCCAGAATTCCTTGCTTGCGATGGTGGCGATCTGTGCGAATTCCATGTCGCCTCCTCAATCCGAAAAGCCGAAGAACACGTCTTCGAGCGAGGGTTCGCGTACCGTGAGATCGCGGACGCGGCCATCCAGCCGGGCGAGCGCCTCGATCACCGCCATCTTCGCCTCGCGCCGGCAGCGTACCTTCACGTGATCGTCGTGCGCCTCGATGGCATCCACCTGCAGATGGGAGAGGGCCGCGCGCACCGTCTCGAAATCCTCCTTCGAGACGCGCACGCTGAACCACAGCGGCAGATCCACCCGTTCGCGCAGGTCCTGGACCGTCCCGCAAGCCTGTACCTTGCCGGCGGCCATGATCGCAATGCGATCCACCCGTTCCTGAATCTCGGCGAGGATATGGGACGTGATGACCGTCGTCACGCCTTCGCTTCTGAGCTGCCGCAACGTCGTGTAGAAGCCGCGGATTGCCTCCGGGTCCAGACCCGTGGTGGGCTCGTCGAGAAACAGGATGCGCGGCTTGCCGAGCAGTGCCTGGGCAAAGCCGAGGCGCTGGCGCATGCCCTTGGAATATTCGCGCACACGTCGCCTGGCGGCGTGTGCAAGTCCCACCCGTTCCAGTGTCGGCCCCGCCTCCTTCGGAGAGACGCCTTTCAGTCGGGCGAAGAACCACAGCGTCTCAAGGCCGGTGAGGTTGTCATAGAGCACCACGTTTTCCGGCAGGTAGCCGACCGTGCGCCGTACGGCCCGGAAGCCGCGGCCGGTGACGAGTGCGCCGTCGATGCGGATGTCGCCGGACGTGGCGGGGATCAGACCGAGCATCATCTTGAACAATGTGCTCTTGCCGGCACCGTTGTGTCCGATCAGACCGAACAGTTCGCCGGAACGGATGTCAAGATCGACGCCATCGACCGCGTGGATGCTTCCATAGTGCTTGCGCACCCCCTGCGCGACGATCAGGGGAACGCCGGCGTCATTCGGGGTGGTGGAAGTATTTGTCACGCCATTGTCTCCAGTCTGGGTTGTGCGGCTGCATGTGCGGTTTGGGGTCGACGATGCTGGTGGCGCGCAGCAGCGGGAACTGCTGGCTGACCATGCGCAGCGTCTGTACGGCCGGGCTGGCCAGCAGCAGCTTCATCATCGGATGGCGCCAGGACAGGTAATCGACCATGTCATTCGCTTCGTAAGGCACATCGCCGATGCCATCGCCATTGCGGTCCCATCCAACATAGTTGCTCCAGTAGTTTCCGGGCCATATCACATCCCGGCTGGCCACGTACTTGATCTGGGTGCGGTTCAGGATGAAATCGTTGCCTTCCGCCTTGTTGCGATAGGAGCCTGCCCACAGATGCACGCCGACGATATTGTCCATCACCAGGTTGTTGCGGAGGGTATTGTATTCGGCATCGTAGATGAAAAAGCCGCGGTTATTACCGGCGACGATGTTGCCCTCGACCACCGAATCCTGAAGGGTGCGCAGCATGATGCCGTGGTCGGAATTTCCCCAGGCGCGATTGTTCCGCACGATCTGGTTACGCGCCATCATCAGCGCAAGACCGCCACGGTTATGGTACGAGTCGTTTCCTTCCCACACGTTGTAGTGAGAATTCATGTAGTGGGTGCCGTAGCGCGCATCATGGATGCGATTGTTGCGGAACAGCGCGTGATGCGACACATCCACGTAGATGCCGTCGCGGACGAAGCTGATGTTGTTGCCGACGATCTGCGCGCGTTGCGTGTTGTAGAGCTGGATGCCGTTGCCGCGCCGCACGGACGCATAATCACGCTTGCCGGTAATCACATTGTCGAGAATCTGCACGTCCTGGACCGACTCGATCCAGAGGCCGAAAAGGTTGTAGGTCAGGTCGCAGTTGCGCACGATTGTGCGATGCGCGCCCGGCCGGATGTAGATGCCGGCATTCTGGTCAACCAGGTTGTCGCCGGAATCGCGCACGATCAGCCCTTCGATGGTGACATCCTCGGCGGTGATGCGGATGGTGTCGCCCTTGAGACCGCCGCTCAGCGTCGGCCGGTCGATTCCTTTCAGCGTCAAGGGCTTGTCGATGAGCAGGTTTTCCCGGTATTTCCCGCGTTCCACCCGGATCTCGTCGCCCGGGCGCGCCTGGGCAATGGCCGCGCCGATGGACTGGCCCGCATGCACTGTCAATATGTCGGCGCACGCCGAGCCTGCCATGCAGATCAGCAGGCCGGCCAGGATGAACAGCACGCTCGGCCTGGTGGCTAGTAAAGCCATTGCAACGCTGGCAGACCCTGCAGGAAGTCAAGGATTCCGAAGCTCTTCATCATCAGGAACAAGACGACGGCGATGAGCAGGTTCTTGAATGCCACGTAGGAGGCCATGTCGGCCCACAAGGCCGGGCGCAGGTTGCGTCCCCACCACGGGCCGTCCTTGACGTAGGGTTTGCAGCGCATGCGCACCACCAGTTCGTAGACGCTCCAGCCCAGCCACCAGCCGAGCACGATGCCGGGGCCGATCTGGCCGGCTGCGCCGAGTACCCATACCCAGGTGACCAGCACGGCCAACGCGAAGGTGATGGCCTGTAGCAGGACAGGCTGCTGGAAGACCTTGCGACTCCAGGGAAACACGTGGTCGAAGAACTCCTGGCCGATGAAGGCGGGCAGGCTTGGTCGTTCCGCAGTTACCGCTGCGGAGTGGGCGGAAATCGGCATGATGGGGATGAAATAGCCGTCCGATCCGATCGCGGTCAGCGGCTGGCCGGCCTTGGTGCGGGCCTTGCGTTCCTTGGCCAGCGGCGGACAGGCGTGATCGTCGTAATACAGCACCTGGCAGTCCAGACACAGCAGGCATTCGCGCTGGTCGATGCGCCCGCTGTCGTCGATTGCCTGCGAGCCACACCCCACCTGGCACGCTTTGCACGGTCCGCATTCCTGCTTGCGCTTCAGGCCCCACCAGCGGAACGTGGAGGGGACCGCCAGGGCGGCACCGAGCGGGCACAGATACTTGCAGAAGGGGCGCTCGAAGAAAGCCGATGCGACGATCAGGAGGGTCCAGAACGTCACGAAAGGCCACGAGCGGTTCCACACGCCGACCAGGAAGGTGGTCTTGAACGGCTCGATTTCGGCGAGCTTTTCCGCCAATCCTATGGAATAGAAGGATACGGCGAGCAGGATCGCAAAAATACCGTATTTGATCCATTTCAGCCGATCGTGCCAGTTCTGCGGCAGCAGGTGGCGCTGGTAGCGTTTGAGTCCCAGCTTGCCGGCCACATGGTAGGTCAGTTCCGCAAGCGAGCCATAGGGGCACATCCAGCCGCAGAACATTCCGCGTCCCCAGAAGAACACGGTAATGATGATGAAGATCCAGAACAGGAAGACGAACGGATCGGACAGGAACAATTCCCAGCGCCACTCGAACAGGATGGCGTGAAACCAGGTCAGCACCTGCGTGATGGAAGGTACCGCGAGCAGATAGAAGCCGACAAAGCCGATCGAGGTAATCCAGAGAAAGTATTTGGGAATATCCTTCCAGCGCTTGTCCTTGTGCGTGGAACGGCGGACCAGTTTGTCGCGCAGCGCATACACGGTGGCTGCAGCCGTGAGCCACAGCAGAAACAGCACCACCTCGACCTTGCGCGTTTTCCACACCGTCACCCAGGTCGCTTCGGGCTTGACGACTTCCGGACGGCCACCCTCAAGATAACGGTCGGGCAGCCAGTACTCGCGATCAAAGTTGACGAAGGTCCGGTTACCCGTCTGCGCGTCCATCTTGTTGGCGAGAAACACCAGATCCCAGGGATAGGCCGAGCTGAAAGTCGACGAACGGATGATGAAGATGGCCGATTCCTGATAGTCGGGCGCACCGGCAGCCTTGATGCCGTACAGGTTCATGTAATCCAGATCGCGGAAGGTGAAGGTGTCCATGTCCTGCGACACCTGTACCCGGTCATAAATCCCGCCGCGCACAAACCCCGAGCCCTTGAACGACTCGATGCCACTGGCGATGAGGAAGATCGGGTGCTCGTCCGGCTTGAGTCTGGACATCAGGCTTCGATAGACCGAATCGCCGAGCACGCTGCGTCCCACCACCGGGGCACTGAGATCGCCAAAATAAATGTCGATGTAGGGTCGGTTGGAGCGCGGCATCCCCACATCGACGGTCTCGATCTTGAGTCGCTGGATGCTGCCATTCTTCACCAGCGCATCCCAGTCCAGCGTGTCCTCGTCCGGGGTGAACTTCGCCTGGGGGCGAATGGTGGGCTCGATGATCCCCACCTGTCTGGCAACCGCGAGACCGCTGCGCAGAACGACCTGGTTTTCCGCGATCACCGTCACCGTGGCTCCGGTGATGGCGTCCAGGCCGATGACGCCTTCCCCGGGCCGGCCCGCGCCCACTTCGATCTTTGAGCCGACAAACTTGCCGACGTATTGTTCGATGAAGCGGGTGAGTTCCGACTCGGGAATGCCCAGCAGCAGGATGGGCTCCGAGTGCCGCAGCACCCGCACCCCTGTGACGATGCCCTTGGTATCCATGCCGATCAGGGTCACCACCGGCTTGCCCGAGTAGGCGGGAATATCCACGATATCGGTGGACAGGAATACGTAGCCAATCAGCTTGCGGCCGTCTTTCCTTTCATGCTTGCCTTTCTCGTTATGTTGTCCTTTTTCGCCGTCATGGTCGTCCCTGCCTTCATGCTTGCCTCGTCCGTTCTGGTAGGCCTCGACATAGGCCGGCTTGCCCATGCGGTGAGAAAAGCTGTCGGCGCCAGGCATCACGTCCTTGCAGGGGACGTAGGCGCACAGGTCGGGATCGGTGGACAGTTGTACCGGCAGCGGCGCCTCGTAGCTGGCGGCAGCAGCCAGCCCCGGGGCGAAGCATAGACAAAGCATCGTCAGGAAATTGACGATAGGGCGGGCAAGATGATTCATGAAAAATACCGCAAATATCTGGACATCAAATGGAACACGCGCAACAAACCTCTAGCATACCGCAGTCGCGCGTTTATCCGCTGGCGAGGCCAGCGGTTTCAAATCGTGATCCTCCGTTCCGCCCCCCCCCGCAGGAACGGAGGAACCGGTCAAGCCTCGACGATCATGCGGCTACGCATTTCCAGGTGCAGCGCATGGCAGAAGTTGGTGCAGTAACACCAGTAGACGCCCGGTTTATCCGCCACGAAGGTGACCGACTTGGTCTCCTGCGGGTTGACGATGAACTGGATATCGTACTTGGGAACGGCAAAGCCGTGGGTCAGGTCTTCCACCTTGTCGTGGTTGGTCAGGATGAGGGTGACCTCGTCACCTTTCTTGACCTTGAATTCCCGCAGGCTGAAGGTTGGCGCCTGGCTGGTGAGCTTGACGGTCACCTTCTTGCCGTTGCGGAAAACGCCCGAATCCTTGGGATCCTTCACCGCGTTGGGGAAGTCGTCCATGTTGTAGACCTGGCGCGTCTTGATGATGTCGCGGCGGACGATGATGGAATCGTGCGGCTCGGAGTACACCGAATGGTCGGCGACCAGCAGCATTTTGTCGCCGCTGATGTCGATCAGCTGCGCGGTTTCTGCATGCAGCGGTCCCACGGGCAGGAAGCGATCCTTGGAGAACTTGTTGTCCGAAATGAAGTAGCGGCCATCCGATTCGCGCGTTTCGCCCATCGAAGTGAAGCCATGGCCGGGCTGGTAATGTACGTCGATACGATCGACCACCGGTTTGGCGGCCTTGTCGCCTTTGTACGACTTGATCGCGGCGTCCAGATTCCACTTCACGATCTGGCTGTCGAGGAACAGGGTGGTGTAGGCGTTGCCCTTGTTGTCGAAACCGGTATGCAGCGGGCCAAGGCCGATCTCGGGTTCGGCGACCACCGCGTCGCGCGGATTGGCCAGTTCGCCATCGAACCATTTCAGCACGAGGGCATGCTCGATGAGCGAGGCGGTCGGCGAGAGCTTGCCCGAACAGGCGTAGTACTTGCCATCGGGGCTTATGTTCACGCCGTGGGGGTTTTTCGGGATCGGGATATAGCAGGTCAGTGCCGTCTTGGGGTCGGTATTGGCCGCCTTGGTGCCGTCGACGACGGGGACCTTGGAGCCTGCGATATAGCTGACCTTGCCGGCCTTCACGGCGTCCTCGATGCGGGCCACGTTGAAGAACAGGCAAGCGTCCATTTCGTTCGCCATCATGTCTTCGTAATGCATGCCCATCTCGGTGTTGTACTGGTTGGTCGCCGCGAGCTTGCCGTCGTAGGAACTGGCTACCAGGTCACAGTTGCCGTCGATAAATACCTGCCAACGGGGTTCCATGGTGTTGGAATCGATACAGGTGAAGATCGACTTGTACTTGCCTGGGTCGTTCACATCGCGTCCATCGTTGGGCAGCGGAATCGCGAACTCAGCACCGCAGAATACCCGGGTGGTGTAATTGATCTTGGGGTCGACCGGATCACGCTTGTCGGTGAAGGTGCCGTGAAAGCCCTGGACATTCGGCAGTTCGGTGATCTTGTCGCATTCCATGGTGTCCATGCGGATACGTGCCAGGCGACCATGGATCTTGTCGTTGACGAACATGTACTTGCCGTCGTAGGTGCCGTCGGTGTAGGACTGATGGACGTGGTGCGTGTCACCGGTGTGATATTTCAGCGTACCGTCGGGCTTGGTGCCGAGAATCGCCCGCGATTCGTTGGTCAGGCCCCAGCCAACCAGCGCATCCAGGTTGAACACGGGAATGCGCTTGAGTTCGCGGCCGGACGGGATGCCGTAGATGCGCACCTCGCCTGAATGGCCGCCGCTGGAGAACGAATAATATTCATCGAGCTGACCCGGCGGGACCTCGTATTTGCCGTAATGGGCGCTTCCAGCCTGCGCGGCGGGCGCAGCCGCGCCCGTTCCTTCACCCGTTGCGGGCGCCGATTTCTTGTTACATGCAGACAGGCCCAGCGAAAGCCCGGCGCCGGACAGGCCGACCAGGGCAGCGGTATTCATGAATTTCCGGCGGCTCAGATCAGGCTGGGCGTCGGATAGTTTGTTATCGTCCGGTGTATGGTCCTGTGTCATGTCGTGGTTCTCCCATCTTCAAAATAATCGGTAGGTCTCTTCGGATTGGCACAAGACCATCCGGCTCGCTCGAAACAGGCGCACAGCCATTCAGGCTTACGCGCCACTGCGACAATATGTCGCACCCGAAATTTAGCATATAACGAAAATACGATCTCGAGGTCCGTTTATATTTATATGCAGCCAGCTGCCGCTGACGCATGAGCTTATCCAAAAAATACGCGCAACAATATTGTTAAGCCTATGTTTTTAAACTGGATCAGCGGAGAATTGCGCGTAAGGGTCTGAGCCGATAGTACTTTAGGACTACCCCCTTAATTTTAATGGGCGCCTATCGAGGCCAAGAGATGGATATGAACGAAAAACGTGGATTTCTGCAACATTCGTTGCTGCTGAAACTGGGTGGGGCCCTGGCGCTGATCGCCAGTTTCGCCATTCTCGGCATGGCCAGTTCGGGCATCATCGCCGAGTCGGTGCAGGGCAGCGGCGAGGCGATCAACCTGGCAGGCAGCCTGCGCATGCAGACCTACAGGATGACCAGTCTCGCCCTGTCGACCGGGGTGTCGGAGGGCGATAACACTCCGGATCGGCTCGAAGACGCGATCGCCACGTTCGAAACCACCCTGACCAGCCCCCACATCAGGCAACTGATGCCACGGCAGGTTGAAACCGAGCTTACGCGCAGTTATGCGACGGTGATGCAGGCCTGGCAGACGATCAAGCCGCGTCTCAGGGCGCAGATGCGCGGCGATATGCCGGCCGGAGCAGCCCAGCCCCCGTTGATCGCGGCGGCCAACGTATTCGTCGAGGAAATCAATCACCTGGTCACGCAGATCGAACACGATACCGAGGCGAAAATTCTGGTCCTGCGCATGATACTCGGTGCGGCCTTGTTGATGACGCTGCTGGTTGGATCGCTCACTTTGTACTTGGCGCGTAATGACCTGATCCTGCCGCTACGCGACCTGTTGTCGTTTGCAGCCAATGTCGGTCGCGGCGACCTCGCGGCGCGTACCGAACACACCGGTAGCGACGAACTGGGCCGGCTTGGCCAGGCGTTCAATCACATGGCCGAGGATCTTTCCAGGATGTATCAGAATCTGGAAGCGCGGGTGGAGGAAAAAACCACCGAACTCACCATCGCCAACCGCTCGCTTGAGCTGCTTTATCACTCCATCGCGCGGCTCTACAACGGGCCGGTGGCGCCGGATACCTATGCCATTCTGCTGAACGATCTGGAGAATGTGCTTGGCGTCGGGCACGGGTTGGCCTGTCTGGTGATGGCAGGCGAAACGCGTGCGCGCGTGATCGCCAGCACTCTGCACCCGGACAGCAGTGACCCCAATATGTGTGGCTTGATGACTTGCGCCGAATGTCTCGATCATCGAACGCTGGCTGTCCATGCATTAAAAGATGGCCGCCGCATGCTGACACTGCCGCTCAAGGATACCGGCCACCACTATGGTGTGCTGCAACTGGAGATGCCTCCGGGCCGGGAACTCGCACAATGGCAGACCCAGTTGCTGGAAGCCCTGTCGCGTCATATCGGCATCGCCATCGGCACCGCGCGCCGTGCCGAGCAAAGTCACCGGCTGTCGCTGCTGGAAGAGCGTGCCGCCCTGGCGCGCGAATTACACGACTCGCTGGCGCAGTCGCTCGCCTATATGAAAATACAGGTCAGCCGTCTGAAGCCCTTGCTGCCGGTTGCGGATTCGACGTCGCAGGCAGATGCAGGCAGCGAAGCCGGCGAGGTGCTGGCCGAACTGCGCGAAGGCCTCAGCAGTGCCTATCGCCAGCTACGCGAACTCCTCACGACCTTCCGCATGCGTATCGACGGGGAAGGTCTGACGGTCGCCCTGCAGGATACCGTGAATGAGTTTTCCGGCCGTGGCGGTATTCCCATCAGACTGGACGTTCATCTGGCCGGCTGCACGCTGACGCCCAACGAGGAAATCCATACCCTGCAGATCGTGCGCGAGGCGCTCTCCAACGTGCTCAACCATGCGCAGGCGCGACAGGCCGAAATCAGCGTACGCTGCAACAGCAACGAGTCGGTATCGGTGAGCGTGACCGATGACGGCATCGGCGTCCGGCAGGCAGCGGGCGCGCATCATTACGGCATGACGATCATGGAAGAGCGGGCCAGACACCTGGGGGGCCAGCTGCGGGTCGAGAATCTTCCCGCCGCGGGCGCGCGCGTCACCCTGCATTTCATACCGTCCGCACAACGCGATATGCTTAACATTGCTTCTTGAACAGTTACCAACAACCTCATGAATCCTGACGATGTCCAAACCATTCTTGTTGTTGATGATCATCCGCTGTTTCGCAAGGGCGTAATCCAGTTGATCCAGGCCGCCTCCGAGTTCCGCTTCGTCGGCGAAGCCCCCAGCGGCAAGGAAGGCATCCTGCTGGCACAGCGCCTGCAGCCCGACATGATCCTGCTCGACCTCAACATGAAGGACATGAACGGCATCGAGGTGCTGAAGGCGATCAAGGATGAAGGACTCGATTCCCGCATCATCATGCTCACCGTGTCTGACCACGCGGAAGATCTGATGGCCGCGCTGCAGGCAGGGGCCGACGGCTATCTGCTGAAGGACATGGAACCGGAGGAACTGGTGCAGAAGCTGATCGAGGCCGCACGCGGCAAGATCACCATCAGTGAGCGATTGACCCAGTTGCTGGTCGCCTCGCTACGCGAGAAAAGCCGACCCGCCAACCTGAACGATGCGGGCCTGACCGATCAGGAAAGCCGCATCCTCGATCATCTGGTCGACGGCAAGAGCAACAAGCTGATCGCCCGCGACATGAACATCGCCGAAGGCACGGTGAAGGTCCACGTCAAACATCTGTTGAAGAAGCTCAACCTGCGTTCGCGGGTGGAAGCGGCCGTCTGGGCCGATCGCTGCCGCAGACAAGGCAAATTCTGAAGACCTGGCTTCCCGGGGCCCGCCCGGATCGAGAAAGCGGGCTTGCTGGGAAAAGGGGCATAAGGGGAGGTCTGTTCCCTGACCGGGAGGACAAGGGACCCGGCTGCGAGAAAACAGGCCGCACTGAAATCAGAGCACGAGCCTGTCGAAAAATCTTACAGTTTTTTTTGTATTAGACCATTCGCTCCGGAAACAGGCCTTGAAAACATTGGCCTCAAGCTGCCTTGTATCATCAGGCTCATTTTTTGCTTCAATTGATTCAGACTGGTTTGCCATAATTCAAAAGTCGCGGAGTTGCCAGCCAAACGTGCCCTGAATCTAGTCCTTCACGGATGCAGCCTAGGAGGTGGCGACATGATGACCCGCATTTGTGTCCAGCTTGCGCGCGCGACGGTGTCAGGCGTTTCTGGAACTTCCCGTGCCGTTCTGCAAGGCCTTGGCCACAAGGCTTGCCCGGGCAACGTTGAGGCCTGGTGCGACTTCCCCCTCGGCATCGCTGGCCGGGCGGTGCCAGCCGCTCCCCGACCCGCAGCCATGACGCCGTCGGCAATGCGCTGACAGCCCCGGCCGGCGATGCGCTCCAACTTGACCTCATCCTTGTCCTGTCGGGAAAAGGCCGGGGATAAGTGCCCTGGGCGGCTAATGCATCAGGGCAGGCAGGATTTCGCGGCCGACCAGGAACGCGAGAAACGCCAAACCAGCCGATGACCACCATCCTTGGAATTTCCGCCTATTACCACGACAGTGCCGCGGCCCTGCTGCGTAACGGGGAAATCGTCGCCGTCGCCCAGGAAGAGCGCTTCAGCCGCAAGAAACACGACGCCCGTTTCCCGGTTCATGCGGTTTGCTACTGCCTGCGCGAAGCCGGTATCGGTCTTGGCGATGTCCAGCATCTGGTCTTCTACGACAAGCCGCTGGTCAAGTTCGAGCGCCTGCTGGAAACCTACCTGGCTTATGCACCAAAGGGATTTCGATCGTTTCTCGCGGCGATGCCCATATGGTTGAAGGAGAAGCTCTATCTCAAGCACGTGCTGCGCAAGGAATTCACAAGGCTCTCCGGGATCAAGGAATCCAGGCTTCCACCGCTGCTTTTTTCGGAGCATCACCAGTCCCACGCCGCTTCGGCCTTTTTCCCCAGCCCCTATGACAGGGCAGCCGTGCTGTGCCTGGACGGTGTGGGAGAGTGGTCGACGACGACAGCATGGCAGGGTGAATCCAATGATCTGACCCCCCTCTGGGAGATCGACTTTCCCCACTCCCTCGGGTTGCTCTACTCGGCCTTCACGTACTACACCGGCTTCAAGGTCAATTCGGGTGAATACAAGGTAATGGGACTGGCCCCCTACGGCGAGCCGAAGTACGTGGACCTCATCTTCGAGCACCTGATCGACTTGAAGGAGGATGGCACTTTCCGGCTCGACATGTCCTACTTCAACTACGCGACCGGGCTCACCATGACCAACGGCAAGTTCGACGCCCTGTTCGGCATGCCGCAGCGCAAGCCCGAGTCGCCGCTCGCGCAGGCGCACATGGATCTTGCGCGCTCGGTGCAGGCCGTGACCGAGGAAATCGTCCTGCGGTTGGCCCGCACGGTGCAGAAGGAGACCGGCGAGGACTATCTGTGTCTCGCCGGTGGCGTGGCGCTCAACTGCGTGGCCAACGGCCGTGTGCTGCGCGAAGGGCCGTTCAAGGACATATGGATCCAGCCTGCAGCCGGGGACGCTGGCGGCGCGCTGGGCGCCGCCCTGGCGGTATGGCACCAGTATCTGGACAAGCCCCGTACGCCCGGCGTCGGCCTTGACGGCATGAAGGGGGGCTATCTGGGTCCGCGCTTCTCGGATACCGAGATCACGGGCTTTCTCGACTCGGTTGGCGCAAAATACCAGCGATTGGACGACGTCGATCTGTATCCGCGGCTGGCTGAAATCCTCGATGGCGAGAACGTGATCGGCTGGTTCCAGGGCCGCATGGAATTCGGTCCGCGCGCGCTGGGTGGGCGCTCGATCATCGGCGATCCACGCAGCCGCAAAATGCAGTCGGTGATGAATCTCAAGATCAAGTACCGGGAATCCTTCCGCCCCTTTGCGCCCTCGGTGCTTGCCGAGCACGTGGGCAGGTATTTCGAGCACGACCGGCCCAGCCCCTACATGCTGATCGTCGCTCCACTGCGCGAGGAACATCGCATCGCCATGACCGAGGAAGAGAAAAAGCTCTTCGGCATAGAGAAACTCAACGTGCCGCGTTCGGCGCTTCCCGCCATCACTCACGTGGACTACTCGGCACGTATCCAGACCGTGCACAAGGAAACCAACCCCCGCTACCACGCATTGATCGAGGCCTTCGAACAGCGTACCGGCTGCCCGGTGCTGGTGAACACCTCGTTCAATGTGCGCGGCGAGCCTATCGTCGGTTCACCCGAAGACGCCTACCGCTGCTTCATGAGAACGGAAATGGACTATCTGGTCATCGAGAACTTCATCCTCGCCAAGCCAGATCAGCCACCCGTGCCCAGGGACGAATCGTGGATGAAGGAATTTGAACTGGACTGATCATGAGCGACCGCGACATCCTTGAGCTTAATCATACCGAGCTGCGCAAGTTCGGCCTGACCACCGGCGTTATCGTCGCCGTTTTGTTCGGCCTGATCCTGCCCTGGCTACTCGACCGCCGCCTGCCCGTCTGGCCCTGGGCGCTGTTCGCCATGCTGGGGCTTGCCGCGCTGGCCGCGCCTGGTGCCCTGCGCCCGATCTATCGTGGCTGGATGAAATTTGGCGCCGTACTGGGCGCCATCAATACGCGCATCATACTCGGCGTGTTTTTCTTCCTGATCCTGTTTCCAGCCGGATTTGCGCGCAGGCTGTTCGGATCCGACCCCATGCGGCGCAAGTTCGACGACGACGTGACCTACCGCATTCCAAGCGTGAAGCACCCCCCGAAACATCTGGAGAGACCTTTCTGATGCTCGATATCCTCAATGACCTCTGGGCGTTCATGAAGGAACGCAAGAAATTCTGGCTGGCCCCGATCATCGCCATCCTGCTGTTACTGGGTGGGCTCGTCGTATTGAGCCAGGGTTCGGCGATAGCGCCGTTCATTTACACTTTGTTCTGATTCACCCAGAGAGGCGGGCGGTGGCTACACCGCTCATCGCCATCATTCAAAACAGACCATGTCGAGCACGAACAGAAGCAAACTCAGGATCATCGTTTTCAGTCTCGTCCCGCTGGTCTTCGTGCTGGTCGTTCTGGAGATCGCCGGTCGCATACTCTACCCGTTTGACGCGAATGGTCGGGCAATGGTCATGACTCAACGCGATGCCCGGCTCAAGCTCTCGTATTTCCCGGAGACGGCGGACGCCAGGGCCATCCTCTTTGACATGTATCGCATGGACAAGCGGTATCTTCCGTTCCTGGGCTATTTGGGTGAGCCGAACAGCACGTTGCCGACGATCACGACCAATGCGCTGGGATTTCGTGACAAGGCAATCGCGCCACGTCAACCGAAGGAATTCCGGGTGCTGCTTGTGGGTGGTTCGACCGCCTGGAGCCTTGGCGCCTCATCGAACAACCATACCCTCAGCGCATCTCTGGAACGTATCCTCAACCAACGCGGCGATGGCATCCGTTACCGCGTAATGAGCGGCGCGTACCTGGGGTACATCGCCCGGCAGGAAATGACCGTATTAACCGAGTTCATGGCAGATTTCGACCCGGACCTCATCATCAGCCTGACCGGATACAACGATCTGACCACGATCATTCATGGGACAGGAAAGATTTTCGATCGGCCGGAGGCACGCCAGCTTGGTGAAGCGGTGACGCTGAACCTGCGGCCGATGGACACAACCACGGCGCTGCGCAAAGTGGTCGGCAGCCTCGGAATCTGGCGTCTCGTGGTCTATTTCCGGGAAGTGCAGCAGATATCAAGCCCCAAGACCGGCGAATACGAATTCGATCAAGCGAATTCGGCCAAATGGGTGCCACGCGTGGCCGAGATGTACAAAATCATGGCCCGGTTTTCGCAGGACCATGGCCGGCGCTACGTGATTGCGCTGCAACCGGATATCGAAACCACGCGCAAACGAATGGATCCGGAAGAAGCGGGGCTCCGTTCGGCAGCGCGCACCGGCAGCACAGGCTTTGCCGACACTTATGCCGCCTACCGGCGGGATCTTGCATCCGCGCTGGATGCAATGGACGGTGTGCAGTTCTTCGACCTGGGCGGCGCATTCGATCGTGTGAGCGAGCCTGTCTTCATCGACGGCTGCCACCTTACGGATCGGGGCTACGAACATCTCGCCGAGGCGCTTTCGGGCAAAATACCCCGCCCGGCTTCGGGGCCCTGAACCCGTTTGGCGAGGCTTGCGTGGATACTGTCTTCCGCTCAACCCACCTGATCGAGCTGCGCGCTCAGGCTGTCCAGGACCGCCTGTTCGCCACGCACGCTGAAGAACGCACCTTCGTCGTCGGCGCGCTCGGCCAGCACTTCGCAGCGCGAGAAGATTTCCCCGCGCAGTTGCTGGGCCGACCAGGGCAGGAATAGCTCGGCTTCGACGAGATCCTGCTGGAAAAATGCAACGATGGCCTGGTGCAATGTCGCGATATCGCCGGGGCGGCGCGCGCTTATCACGAGGCAGCCGGGATACGCGGCGCGCAGCGCGGCTTCGCGTTCGGCCTGCGCCGCCGTGTCGCCGACGTGGTCGATCTTGTTGAAAACCCGGATGCGCGGCACGTCCTGCGCCGCGATCTCGTTCAGCACGTGTTCGGTGGTTTCGATCTGCCGTTCGTAGCCGGGATCGCTGGCGTCGACGACATGCAGCAGCAGCGAGGCATCCAGCGCCTCGTCGAGCGTCGACTTGAACGACGCGACCAGCCCGTGCGGCAGGTTCTTGATGAAGCCGACCGTGTCGCTGACCAGCACGCGCGGGACGCTCTCGGGGTACAGGCTGCGCACGGTGGTGTCGAGCGTGGCGAAGAGCTTGTTGGCGACCAGCACCTCGCTGCCCGTGAGGGCGCGCATCAGGGTGGATTTTCCTGCATTGGTGTAACCGACCAGCGCCACGCTGGCGAGCCCCTGGTGTGCCTGTCGCCGTGCGCGCTGCGTCGTGCGCTCGACGTCCATCGCGGCGATCTCCTTCTGCAGTTCGGCGATGCGGTCGCGGATCTTGCGCTTGTCCAGTTCGGTATGCGACTCGCCGGCGCCGCGTCCGCCGACACCGCTGCGTTGCCGCCCTTGCGGTCCGGCGAGCTTTGCCGCCTCCCGCAGGCGCGGCGCCAGATAGCCCAGACGGGCGATCTCCACCTGCGCGCGCGCAGCGGGGGAGCGCGCATTGCGATGAAAGATCTCGAGAATGAGCATGGTGCGATCCATCACCTGGCAGCCGACTTCATTTTCGAGATTGCGCGCCTGCGACGGGGAGATCTCATGGTCGACGAAGATGACGTCGATCGGGTCGGGCGAGATCGATGGCTCGCCGTCCAGTCCCTCGACGATTGCATCGAGACGATACAAAGGATGCAGCGAGCGCGCGTCTGGCCCGGTTTCATTATTTGATTCACCCTGAACAAAATGGCGAATCTCCTGCCGCTTGCCCGCGCCCAGATAGGCCGTGGCGTCGAAGCCGGGCCGTTTTTGCGTGAACGTGCGGGTAACCGTGAATCCCAGTGTCTTGGCCAGTTCGCGCAGCTCGGCCAGTGAGGCCTCGAACTCCATGTCGCTCACGCCCGGCAACTGAACCGACGCCGCGATGGCGTAGCGGGGTTTTTCCTGGATGTCCTGTTGCATGCGGGTCTGCTTCTGTCGGTTGGGCGAAGCCGGGCATTATCCGCCAATGCACCCGGCTCGGGCATAGGGTCTGCATTCCGGCATGTCGTCCCGCCACGCTGCCAATATCCCGTCAGCGCGCAATGGGGTGCAGAAAGATACGAGGGATCTCGTCGGCCGGGAGGGGATGACTGATCAGATACCCTTGCGCGGTATCGCAGTGATTGCCTTTGAGGAATTCGGATTGTCCGGCGGTTTCGATTCCTTCCGCCACCACCTTCAAGCCAAGTTTATGGGCAAGTGCGATGGTGGAGGCGCAAATTTCCGCGTCACTGGGATCGGTTTCGAGGCCACGAACGAAAGACCCGTCGATCTTGAGAATGTCGACCGGAAGCTGTTTCAGATAGGTCAGGGACGAGTGGCCCGTACCAAAATCGTCGATGGACAGTGTCACCCCCATTTGTTTGAGTGTGCGCAGCACCTGGATGCTGCGCTCGAGGTCTTTCATGGCCACCGACTCGGTGATCTCGATTTCCAGGTTGCTCGGGTCCAGCTGGAATTTGAGAAGGGTGCCTTCTACCAGTTCAGGCAAATCCGGCTGTTCGAACTGGCGAGCAGAGAAATTGACAGCGACGCGTTCAATTTGGGTAAGGCCTGCTTGATGCCATGCATTGAACTGCATGCATGCCGTCTCCAATACCCATTTTCCCAGCTCCAGGATCAGGCCGGACTGCTCGGCCAGCGGAATGAAACGATCAGGCGTAAGCAGACCCAGACTGGGATGGTTCCAGCGTATCAGTGCTTCCACACCGATAAATTGTCCATTCTGCATGTCGAGTTGTGGCTGGTAATAGAGCTGCAGCTCGTTCCGCGCCAGAGCAAAATGCAGATCGTTCTCGATCTGGAGCTGTTCCATTGCCGTCAGATGGAATTCGTGCGTGAAAAAACAGTAGTTGTTTCGACCCTGTGCCTTGGCACGATGCAAGGCGTAATCGGCGTTCTTGAGGAGGGTCGCACCATCGCTCCCGTCTTTGGGAAACAGGCTGATGCCGGCGCTGGAGGTGACATGCAGATCCTGATTGCCGATGTGATAGGGGGCCGCAAGTGCGGCCAACGCCTGTTTCGCGAACTGCTCGACTGCTTTCCTCTCTGCAGCGTGGATCAGAATGCAGAATTCGTCGCTGCCCAGGCGCGCCACAATGTCGTTGGCGTGTGCGCAGGACTTCAATCGCAGACCGGTCTCGATCAGAATCTGATCGCCTGCGTCGCGGCCCAGTGGATCGTTGATCGATTTGAAGCGATCCAGATTCACGATCATCACGGCGATGGGTTTCAGGGCTGTCACTGCGTGTTTGATCGCCTGGGTCAGCGCCAATTGCATTGCGGAGCGATTGGGAAGACCCGTCAGTGCATCGACGTGCGAAAGACCGTGAATCAGCGTGTTTCGCTGCGTGTGCATAAGCTGGAGCGTGCGGGCCGCTTCCAGCAGGCTGGCCAGGGCCAGAACGGTTAGCGGCAGAAGCAATGCGCTTTGTTGCTGGAATTCGTGAAGAATCCCCAGATGCACGGCGTAAATCGCCATCGCGGCCGCAATGGCGAGCCAGACGCCGGCAAGCCCGTTTCGCGAGCGCAGCATCAGCGTGAATGCCGGGATGAGTGCGATAAACAGGAGCAGGCCATTCCAGCCTGGCTTCGGCGGCATGGTTAACAGTTTGTATTTCATCGCTTGATGAAGCACTGCAAGGAGATACAGGCCATTCATTTCACCGACAGGTGTCTGTACCCAGGCGGAATTGAGTGCCGAGCTGCCGACGAAGACGGTCTTGCCCTGGAAAACCCCGCGATCGATGGCTGCACCAGGCAAGCCCAGCATGGCGCTGGCCACGCGGGAGAAAGGCATGGACAGGATCGAGTTGGTGTTGCGCGGATAGTAGGGATAGATATTTCCTGCCTGGTCCACGGGGAAGATATGCTCGCCGACGCTTATCGTATCCTTGCCATTCCAGTGAGCCTGGACGGAATCGTCACCAGCGACCAGCGCGGCGAGCGGCAGGAAAGGAAGATAGCGGCCGTTGAATTGGTGGAACAAGGGGATTTTTCGCAAGACGCCATCCGGGTCAGCCACCACCGATACGACACCGACGCGTGTGCCTTGTCCCGATCGCAAATCGCTCAGTGGCACGTGCAGCGCATTCCAGGCGTGTGAAGGCGTACCCGCGGGAATATCCCAGGCAAGATCGCCGAGCGAATCGATGGTCGAACCCGCCTGTGAACGATCGACGATCGCAGTGGCTGCCAGCACCACGGATGGGGCGCGCTCAATGGCCTCGCGCAATTTCGGATCGCCGTCACGCGGGTCGCCGAACAGCATATCGAACGCAACGGTGCGCGCACCCATTTCCGTTAAATAATCCAGCAGCACCGCATAAACGTCGCGCTGGTAAGGCCAGCTTCCAAGGACAGGCTGCATGGCGCGTAACGAGGCATCGTCGATATCGATGACCAGCGCATCACGAAAATAATGCCGTTGGGCGGTCAATCCAAGGTCTGCGTCCTGTATCCGGGCTTCCAGTTGCTGAAATGGTGGCGTCAGACTGAGCGCCCAGCCCAGAGCGAATGCAACAGCTGGAATCCATGCAAGATGGACGATGCGGGTGCGCAATGTAAGCATGCTTGCCTAGAGCGCCAGTGGCAGCAGCAGCAAAAGCAGCCACCACGGTTTGCTGGATGCAGGCACCTCTATTTGCTGCGCTGCCCCATAGTTGCCGGCAAAGCCATCGGCATCGACTGTCTTGACGCGCAGGAAATAGGTGCCGGGTTCGGGGCGATTTAGACTGATGAGGTTGTTCGATACCGGCTTGTCCAGAACAAGATCGGTGAATTCCCGGTCGCGCGCCAGCTGCAACTGGAAGCGTTCACCGGGTGCACCTTGCCGCCAGCTCAACTGCAACTGTCTGTCGTCCAGCCTGGGCGCATCCAGGGCCGGGCTTGCCGGAATCCGGCGCTGAGTGAAACCCTGAACGTCACTGAAAGGGCCTTGATCCTGCCCGGATGCGATGGAAGCGATGCGCCAGTAGTACTGGCCAGGTGCCAGCGCAATGCTGCGTTCATTGTCCGTGATGTCGTGCTGATCGACCAGAAACGATGAGAAATCCGGCCTGGCGGCCAATTGCAGACGATAACGCTGGGCTGGAGAGGAACTCCAGCGAAAATGTGCTTCGGGTCCATACGACTTTTGGCCATCCAGCGGCGTGATCACAAAAGGAGGCTCGGGCCGTGCCTTGAGTACGAACGCCCGATCGGCGTTCAAGCCCTCCAGCCCCGCGCTATCCTTGCCGCGGACCCGCAGCACGTAGTGGCCATCAGGCAGGTTGGCCCATTTTGCGGTTGGCGTTTCGAACGTATCGTCGAGCATGAGCCGATCGAAGTTACCATCCTGGAAAACCTGCACCCGGTAGGCGACGGCACCCTCGGCAGCGGGCCATTCAAAGCGCAGTGGCAGCTTGCCGATCTGCTCGGGCAGCTTGCTGAGGTCGGGGGGTGAAACAAGCTTTTGCGGTGTGCGGGGCGGGTCGCCGGGTGCGGCAAACGTGCCAAAGCCAGCCGTGGTCATGACGGCTTTGCCTCGCAGGCCCGCAGCGTGTACGGCACCCGATATCACCTCGTTGCGGGTGAACTGATCCGTATTGGCCACATGCGCACGGAATTCGGTGCCACGTACGGTCAGGTTGAGCGCGCGTGATTTTATTTCGTAGCGGGCTGCGGGTTCTTGCTGTCGGGAAACCCGGGCTTCGATGCTGCCGTGATGCAGATCCAGAATCGTCTGTGCCATGCCGGTTTTGCCGAAAAGCATCATTTTTACCAGCGTCACACTGGAGTTCGGGGCCAGTAGTAACCGCGAGCCATCCACGAAACGCAGCGAAACGGCGGCATCAGCGCCGGTTTCCAATACATCGCCGATCTGGAGTCGATCGGACGTGGTGAGCGGAGCGGGCTGGCCATTGCGCGGGGTCCGGGTTGCGCTGCCCCGGAAGAAAATGACTTCTGCCACCGCGGCGTCCCGCTTGAGCAGCGCGACCGGGATGCGCAGCCTGGTTCCGGGCTGCAATCGTCTCGGGTCGGCGACCTTGTTCAATGTTTGCAGTTGCGGCCATTTGGCCGGTACCGCGAGATAGTCCGCGGCGATGCCGATGAGTGTGTCGCCAGGCTTGACCGCGTACGGCCATTCAGCCTGCGCCCATGTGATGGACGGTGCGAGACCAAGAATGAAGGCGGTTATGAGTCCTGAAAACCTTGAAAGCATCGCCATGCATAAGCTCCGGATGACCTTGACTTAATGACTGGTTTCAGTACTCCGCATGGTGCTCGATTCTTGGTATTGTCGACTGGGCTTTCACATAGGGCCAGCGTCAGTCGTGTCAGGCGAGTCTATCATCATCAACTTGAGTTCACCCGTTGTTTCAGGTTGGCGTCGACAGCATGGCGCGGCATCCATTATGCCGGTACCCGGTTCCCCAAAAGCGGTGAAGCGCATGGAATGTGCGACGTGGCGCGATCGCCCGATTCAAGCTGTCGTCTCAACAGATACGTGGTAAAGGATCGTCCTCGAGCTCGTCCAGCACGCGGCGGCCGCCCAGTTCGGTTTCCAGAATGACCCGGCTGTCGCCCGTTTCGATGCGGCCGATGATGCAGGCGCTGCGGCCTGCGGGCAGGGCTTGCCAGCGGATGAGCACTTCCTGCGCCGTGGCGGGGTCGGTGACGGCAACGATGCGACCTTCACACGCCAGAAAATACGGGTCATACCCCAGCATTTCACATACCGAGACCACTTCCGGGCGCAGCGGCACCGCGACTTGATTGAGTGTCACGTTGTGGCCGCAGGCACGTGCAATTTCGTGCGTGACCGTGGCGAGGCCGCCGCGCGTGGGATCGCGCATGAAGCGCAGGCCAGGCAGATCACGCACCGCCTGCGCCAGCGGCAGGACCGAAGCCGAATCGGAGCGCAGTTCGCCGGACAGGCCGAACTGCTCACGCGCCAGCATGACTGCGATGCCGTGATCGCCCACCGGGCCGGACACCAGCATTACGTCGCCGGGGACGATCGACTGGATGTCGAGCCCGGCCTTGGCACGCTTGACGCCGATGCCGGCGACCGACAGATACAGGCCGCCGCCTTCGCCGCGGCGTACCACCTTGGTGTCGCCGGCCACCACGGCCACGCCGCATTCCCGTGCGGCTGCAGCGAAGCTGGCGATGAGGCGGTCGAGTATGTCGACTTCCAGCCCTTCTTCGATCAGCGCCGATAACGTGAGGTAGCGCGGATCGGCACCGGCCACGGCGAGGTCGTTGACCACGCCGTGCACCGCCAGCGATCCGAGATTGCCGCCGGGAAACTCCAGTGGCTGCACGGTGAAACCGTCGGTGGTCACCATGAGCTCGCCGTCGAGCGGCGGCAGCGTGACGGCGTCGGCGTCGGTATCGAGCAGCGGGTTGCCGAGATGGCGGGCAAAAATTTCGGCGATGAGTTCGCGCATCAGGCGGCCGCCGTTGCCGTGTGCGAGGAGGATGCGGGTGTCGTCCATGATTTTTTATGAGTGGAGGAATTCGATGATCTGGCCGAAGCTTAGCCCGGCGTCGTTGATGGGAACACGTTGTGGCAGACAGGCATTGAAGCCTTCAGCCTGCAGTTGGCTCAGGGTTGCTTCGGCCAGTATGCGATTCTGGAACACGCCGCCGGCGAGGCCGACC
Source organism: uncultured Thiobacillus sp. (assembly GCA_964452995.1). Lineage (GTDB taxonomy): Bacteria > Pseudomonadota > Gammaproteobacteria > Burkholderiales > Thiobacillaceae > Thiobacillus. The sequence goes on along the minus strand of CAYVOR010000015.1, from coordinate 14,482 downwards.
GACCGGATGCCGGTTTGCTCATGCAATTGCTGCGCCTGTTCGACCAGCGCCTGCGCCAGGCTGAGGTGAAAGCTGGACGCGCGCTCGGCGGCAGGACGGGTGTTGTCGCCGAGCACCGGCAGCAGCGGCGCCCAGTCGCTGCGCCACAGGCCAAGCGGGTCGCGTTCGCGTGGCAGCGCCACGATCCGGCCCTGTGCCGTCGCTGCAAGCGCTTCGAGCCGCATCGGCCCTTCGCCCTCGAAGCTGGCGTCGGTGCAGACGCCGATCAGCGCCGCAGCGGCATCGAACAGGCGGCCGACCGAGGAACTGGCGGGGCTGTTCAATCGCGCCGACCAGGCCTGGTGCAGCGGCTCGGGTGCAAACGGCGCAGCCTGGCCCGTCTCCCACAGCAGTGCTGCCGCAGCGCGCCACGGTTCGCGCCCGGCCTTGTCGCCGCCGGGCAGGCGGAATGGACGGAACGAGGCGGCGCGCTGCCATCCGCCGGGCGCGCCGAAGAACGCCTCGCCTCCCCACAGCGTGCCGTCCTCGCCGAGGCCGACGCCATCCCAGGCGAATACGATCCATTGCTCGACATGCGGAAACTCCCATGCCAGCGCCGACGCATGGGCGTGGTGGTGCCAGACCTCGAACAGCGGCAAACCGCTGGCGCGCGCAAAGCGGCGGTAGCCGTAACCGGGGTGGCGGTCGACGATCAATTGTGCGGCCTGCACCCCATACAAGCGCTGCAGGTCATCCGCCACCTGTGCCAGAGTGTCGAGACTGCGCGGGGTATCGAGTTCGCCGATATGCGGCGAGACGACGGCACGGTTGCCCCAGGCCAGGCAGAGCGTATTCTTCATGTGGCTGCCAAGTGCCAGCACGGGTTCGGGCAGCGAAATCGGGAGGTCGAGTTCCAGGGGCGCCGTGCCGCGCCCCAGACGCAGCGGCCGTGCCTGGCCTGCGATCACGCGATACACCGGGTCGTCGGCGGGGCGCACGATGGGACGGTTGTGGTGCAGAAACGCGTCGGCCAGGTGGCTCAATCGCGTTTGCGCTTCGACGGCATCGGTCAGCACCGGTTCGCCGGAAAGATTGCCCGAGGTCGCCACCAGCGGCCCGCCAAAATCGGTCAGCAGCAGGTCGTGCAGTGGCGAGTAGGGCAGCAGACAACCGATTTCTGTCAGGCCGGGTGCGACACGTTCAGACAGCCTGGGTCCAGACGCATGGGGCGCCGGACGCTTGGCCAGCAGCACAATGGGCCGTTCGGGCGAAGCCAGGATATTTTCCAGTTGTGGCGTGGTGTGCACCACCGCGCGCAAGGCATCGAGGTCGCGCAGCATCACCGCCAGCGGTTTGCCCGGGCGTGGCTTGCGGGCGCGCAGCGTGGCGACCGCTTCATCGTGGCTGGCATCGCACAGCAGGTGGTAGCCGCCGACGCCTTTTACCGCAACGATTTTCCCGGCCCGCAAGGCGGCGACGGCGGCGGCCAGTGCGGTGTCGTCGCCATCGAGCGTTTCATTGCCCGACACGAACTGCAGATGCGGTCCGCAAACCGGACAGGCAATCGGCTCGGCGTGGAAGCGGCGGTCGAGAGGGTCTTCGTATTCGGCACGGCACGCCGGACACAGGGGGAAATCACGCATCGCTGTGTTGGGGCGGTCGTAGGGCAGGGCAGTGATCAGCGTATAGCGCGGGCCGCATTGGGTGCAGTTGATGAAGGGATAGCGATGGCGGCGGTTGGTCGGATCGTGCAGTTCGATCAGGCAGTCGGCGCAGACAAAGCCGTCGGGCGGCAGATGGATGTCGGCATGGCCCGACGTCGTGCTGTCGAGGATGGCAAACGATTTGGCGTTCTCGGGTTTGCAAACGGCAATGGCAAGCGGGCCGGGGGCGGACAGGGGAGGGGCTTCGCTGAGGAGTGCAGCGCTGAAATGCTGCAAGTGTTGCAAGCCACCTTCGGCATGAATTTCCACCATGCCATCGGTGTTGCGTACCCAGCCCGTGATGTTGTGCTGCTGTGCGAGGCGGTAGACGAAGGGCCGGAAGCCCACGCCCTGCACCCGGCCGCCGATGGTGATGAATTGCGCGGTGCGCTCAGGCATCGGCCGCTGCGCGCACGCCGCTTGCCCACCAGATGCGGCAGGCGCCTTCATCCGACACCATGCAGGGGCCGATCGGATTGCGCGGGGTGCAGGCCTTGCCGTAGATGCGGCATTGATTGGGATAGATCTTGCCCAGCACGACTTGTGCGCAGTCGCAGCCGGGCGGCATTTCGCCGGCGCGACGGCGGGTGGGATCGCTGTGATCGGGAAACCGCAGGCGTGCATCGTGTTGGGCAAATGCGGGTTTCAACGCATAGCCCGAGTGGGGAATGATGCCGATGCCGCGCCAATTGGCGTCGACGATATCGAGCGTCTCGTTGAGCATGCGGCGTGCGGTGACGTTGCCGCCGGGATGCGCGACTTCGAGGTAGCAGTTGTCGAGAAAACGCTCGCCGCTTTTGAGCTGGCGAAGCACCGAATAAAACGATGCCAGCAGCGATTCCGGCGCAAACCCGGAGACCGCGGCGGGGAGGCGGTGCTGGTCGACGACAAAGGTCCATTCTTCCGGTCCCATTACGGCGGAGACGTGGCCAGGCGCGACCAGCGCGTCGAATCCCGGCGTGCCCGAGTCCAGCAGCATCGCCACCGCCGGCCAGGTCAGGCGGCCGGACAGCAGGATGGATAGATTGTCTGGAATGCCTTCGGCCAGGATCGCCGCCGTCGGCGCGGTGGTGGTCTCGAAGCCGGCCGCAAAAAATACGACCGGACGCCCGGGATTTTCCAGCGCGATTTTCCGCGCATCGAGCGGACTGGCGATGGGGCGTACATCGGCGCCGGCGGCCTGCGCCTCGGTCAGGGTACGTATCCCGCTTTTTTTCACGTTTGCCGGCACCCGCAGCATGTCGCCGTAGGCGACCAGGATGACCTTGTCCTGCAGCGCAAGCTGGATGGCCTGATAGACGTCCTCTTCCGGACAGACGCATACCGGGCAGCCGGGGCCGGGCACCAGCTCGAGCCATGTCGGCAACGCGCCGCGCAGCCCGCTATGGGTGATCGAGCGTTCATGGCCGCCGCATACGTTCATGATCTTGATCGTGCGGTCGAAGTCGAGGGCGTGGATTTTGTCCAGCCAGGCGCGGGCGTCGCTCATCAGGCGGTAACGCTGTGATATTTCATGCCGTCGCTCTGGATGGCCGGGCGACGCGACTCGCCGATGGCGACGCGGGCGCGCTGCGCGGCAAGCTGCTCGCGCAGCCACGTGAGCCACGCATCCATGCCCAGATCCTTGCGCGCGGAGAGGCGCATCACCGGCGCCGGGTTGGCGAGGTTGCGCAGGTGCGTCTCGGCCTTGTCCGGGTCGAAGTCGTCGAGCACGGCGAGGAGGTCGGTCTTGGTCAGCAGCATTGCGTCAGCGGCGCGGAACATCACCGGATACTTGGCCGGCTTGTCGTCGCCCTCGGTGACCGAGAGCAGGGTGACGTTGAGATGCTGGCCGAGGTCGAAACTGGCCGGGCATACCAGGTTGCCGACGTTCTCGATGAACAGGATGTCGACGCCGTCGAGACTCATGTGATGCAGCGCATCGTGGACCAGATGGGCATCAAGATGGCAGGCGGTGCCGGTGACGATCTGGTGCGCCTGCACGCCCTTGGCGCGGATGCGCTCGGCATCGTTCTCGGTTTCCAGATCGCCCTCGATCACTGCGCAGGTGAATTCGTTTTTGAGTGCAGTGAGCGTGGCCTCGAGCAGGGCGGTCTTGCCGGAGCCGGGCGATGACATCAGGTTGACTGCGAGGATGCCGCGGCGGTCGAAGTGCGCGCGGTTATGCGCGGCCTGATCGTCATTTTTCGCCAGCAGGCCTTTCAGCACTGACACCGCAGTCGTGCCTTTGGCAACGGGCTTGAAGGCGAGATGTTTGTTGCCGGGGGTGAGGTTGCAGCCGCAGGTATCGCACATTCTGGTAAGCAGTCAGTGGTGAGGGGTGAACGGTTATGCGGCGGCGGTTTCGAGCTCGACACTTTCGAGCAGCAGTTCGTCGCCGGAGATGATTTGAGTATGCCAGTCGCCGCAGGCGCCGCAGAGCAAACGGTTCATCATGGCTTCGGTTTCGGCGTTACAGGTCTGGCAGCGTACCAGGATGGGTGAATGCGTGAATTCGAGTTCGGCGTGTTCCATGCGGCTACCGGCGGCGGCGAGCGGAAAGGCCGTTGCCAGCAGATCGGGCACCACGCCGGCCAGCGGACCGACGCGCACGCGAATCAGAACGGCGCAGCTCGCCCGATGCTGATCGATCAGGGCGTCCACCTGTTCGACCAGTGCCTGGGCGACGGCCAGTTCATGCACCGCTTTTCTCCAGGATCTGGTCGAGCAGTTCCCAGGTGGTGCGGGCGTCGGCCTCGGCTATTTTCTGGATGGCGTAGCCGACGTGCACCATGACGAATTCACCGACGGCCGGGGGTTCGTCCTGCATCATGAACAGGCTGACGTCGCGCCATACGCCCTTGGCCTGGCAGCGGGCGGTAAAGCCGTCGATCGATTCGATCTGCATCGGAATGGCGAGGCACATGGGCAGCGCAATCAGAATCTACACCCGGATCAGTATATGTGATTTACCGACGCTCTGCCGGACCGGTAGGCGCTGCAAAAAAAGTGATCAAAAATAAAAAAACTTGAGTGAATTACTTGGTTGTTATTCGAATTTCGGGCTGGTAGATTGAAGCGATGAAGACGCTTGTACTCGGTATCGGCAACACCCTGCTTACCGACGAAGGCGTGGGCGTACACGTGATCACGGCACTTGCCGCCAGACTGGCTCATTTTCCGGACGTGACCCTGCTTGATGGCGGCACGCTGTCGTTCACGCTGGCGGGGCCGATCGAGGGAACCGACGCGCTGATCGTTGTCGATGCCGCCAACATCGGGACAAAACCGGGTCAATGGACCTTGCTGCAGGGAGACGAGATGGACGCATTCCTGATGAGCAATCGCCGCGCCACGGTCCATGAAGTGGGGTTGACCGATCTGCGCGCCATCGCGATCCTCGCCGGATACTGGCCCGAGAAGCGGGCCATGCTCGCCATCCAGCCCGATGTCATCGACTGGGGCGACTATCCCACGCCCGCCGTCGCCGCCGCCATTCCCCCTGCCTGCACGGCAATCCACGAACTGATCGAGGAATGGCAGCTTGTCACGTAGCGCAATTCCGATACACGTCATCCCTTCTGCAGGCGAGCCTGCAAGGGCGGCCGGTCTGAGCGGCAATGCGCCGCCGCTCTTGCGCGAGCTTGCCGAATTGCTGCGTAAACTGCTCGAAACCGGCGAGTCGTCCGCGATCGATCTGTCGGCACTGCCGCTGACGCCGGCCGACCTCGACTGGCTGCGCGAAAAACTGGGGGAGGGCGAAATTGCCGTCACCCTGCAGGCCCATGGCGAATCCACCCTCAACGAGACAGCCTTTCCGGGAGTCTGGTGGGTGACGCATCGCAACGAACAGGATTTGTTGACGGCGCAGTTCCTCGAAGTGGCGTTCGTACCCGAACTGGTCAAGGCGCATCCACAGGACATTGAAACAGGATCGGAATATCTTGAATTACTGATATCCGACCTCTAAGCTGAATCAAGCGCTGTCAGAATGAACGTCAGGAGGCTAGCATCATGCAGGGTCCATTGATCGATACGCTTGTGCGGCGAGGCGTATCCCGCCGCACTTTCCTCAAGTATTGCGCCACCCTGGCTTCAATGATGGCCCTGCCACCCGCGGCGGGACGTGCCATGGCCGAGGCGCTGGCAGCGACCAGACGGCCGTCGGTGATCTGGTTGCCGTTTCAGGAATGCACGGGTTGCACCGAGTCGATTACACGCTCGCATTCCCCGACCATCGAGGGAATGATCTTCGACATGATCTCGCTCGACTATCAGGAAACCCTGATGGCCGCTGCCGGCCATCAGGCGGAAGAAGCCCGGCAAAACGCAATGAAGGAAAACCGGGGAAAGTATCTGCTCATCGTCGACGGTTCGATTCCGCTGGGGATCGACGGCGCCTATTCCTGCATCGGCGGCCGGACCAACCTGGACATCCTGCAAGAAGCCGCCCCGGGCGCGGCAGCCATCATTGCGCTGGGAACCTGTGCAGCCTACGGCGGGATTCCAAAAGCCAATCCGAACCCGACCAGTGCGGTGTCCGTGTCTGACGTCATCAAGGACAAACCCATCGTCAACATCCCCGGTTGTCCCCCCATTCCGGCGGTGATCACCGGTGTGCTGGTGCATTACCTGACCTTCGGCAGCCTGCCCGAAATGGACGACAAGGGACGGCCAACCGCCTTCTATGGTGAGACCATCCACGATCGTTGTTACCGCCGTCCGTTCTACGATCAGGGCAAGTTCGCCAGGACCTTCGACGACGAAGGCGCACGCAAGGGCTGGTGCCTGTTCGAACTTGGCTGCAAGGGACCGGTGACCCACAACGCCTGCGCCACGGTCAAATGGAACGGCGGCACGTCATGGCCGGTTGAATCCGGACATGGCTGCATCGGCTGTTCCGAGCCCGATTTCTGGGATGCCGGCGGCTTTTACAAGGCGCTCTCGGTACCGGCCGATCCGCTCAAGTTCGTCGCCCTTGCGTCGGTCGTGGGTGCGGGCGCCGGCGTGGCGGCCAGCTTTGCGAACCGTGCCAAGAAGGGTGCAGCCAGGTCGGCACACGAAACGACGACGCTGTCCGATCTGGAGAAGTGATCATGGATGACCTGCAATTCCTGACCTGGGTACGCGGCACGGGACTGAACATCGCGGTCGGAATATTCCTGCTGGGCGTGTTGTGGCGCCTGATCGAGATTTACTCGCTGGGCCGTAAGAAAGACCTGTCCGCCCCGCGTCATGCACCTGGCGCATCCGGCTTGCATACGGTGTTGCGGCGCTCGCTGCCGCCGCCAGGAATGCTGAAGCGCTCGCCGGTGAGCTATATCGGCGGCTATATCTTCCATATCGGTCTTGCCGTCATTGTGTTCCTGTTCGCGCCGCATATCCTGCTGATCGAGAATGCAATCGGCCTGTCGTGGCCGGGCTTGCCGTCCCAGTTCGTGGACATGGTCACCGTCGTGACGCTGGCGGCGATGGTGGTGGTGCTGGCCGATCGCATCAACAAGCCGGCCAAGCGTTTTCTCAGTACCTTCGAGGATTGGTTCGCCTGGGCGGTAACATTTCTGCCTGTGCTGACTGGCTGGATGACGGTGCATCACCTGCTCCTGCCGTATACCATGATGCTGGCGCTGCATATCCTCTCGGTCGAGATTTTGCTGATCGTGCTGCCCTTCACCAAACTGTTTCATGCCTTCACGCTGTTCGGTTCGCGCTGGTACAACGGCCGGGTCAATGCGCATAAAGGAGTACCGGTATGAGCGCCACGCTGGAAAAAGGCGTTCGCGTCCTCAAGGAAGTCATCGACGCCCCCATCGCCAGTTATTTCTCGAGTTGCGTGCACTGCGGACTGTGTGCCGAGGCCTGCCTGTTCTACACGGAGACCGGCGACCCCAAATACACACCTATCCACAAGCTGGAACCGATGCGCCGACTCTACGAGCAGGAATACACGCTGCTGGGCCGGCTGAAGAAAATGACCGGTCTGTCGAAGCCCGTCACCGACGACGAACTGGGCGCATGGCAGGAACTGGTCTACAACAGCTGCACCCTGTGCGGCCGCTGTTCCGCGGTGTGTCCGGTGGGCAACGACATCGTCTACATGGTGCGCAAGTTCCGCGAGGGCATGTCCGCATCCGGCCATGCGCCCGAGGGCATCAAGAGTGCAGTCGTCCGCACCGTCACCATCGGCAGCCCGATGGGCGTCAAGCTGCCCGCTGTGATGGCGCAGATGAAACACGTGGAGGAAGACTACGGTCTGCCCATTCCGCTCGATGCCGAAGGCGCCGAATACATGGTGATGCTGTCGTCGATGGAGATCATCAACTTCCCGGAATACCTGGGGGCGGTCGCCAGGATCATGCAGCAGGCCGGCAAGACCTGGACGCTGTGTTCGACCGCGTTCGAGGCCACCAACGCCGGCATGCAGATCGGCAACTCCGATCTGGCGAAAGTGATCGTCTCGCGCATCGTCGAAGGCGCGGAAAAGCTCAAGGTCAGGACCGTGATCAGCCCCGAGTGCGGCCACGCCTACACCGCGCTGCGCTGGGAAGGCCCCAATCTGATCGGACGGCCCTTCACCTTCGAGGTCAAGCACATTATCGAGTTACTGGGGGAATTCCAGGCACAGGGGCTGCTGAAGACGGAAGGCTTCGAGACCGACCGGCTGACCTTCCACGATCCCTGCCAGCTGGTGCGGCGCGGCGGCGTGATCGAGCAGCCGCGCACGCTGATGAAGCTGGTGGCGAAGAACTTCGTCGAGATGCCCGATGCCGGCTACATGAACTGGTGCTGCAGCGGCGGCGGCGGCGCCTCCGCCATCGAGGAAGGCGAGTCACTGCGGCTGCAGGCATTCAAGAAAAAGAAATCGCAGTTCGATGCGGTCAACCCGGATCGGGTGGTCACCGCCTGCGCCAACTGTCGCATCGTGCTGGAAGAAAGCCTGGAACATTACAACATGGACATTCCGGTCGTCGGCCTGACCGAAATAATCGCCGAACACATCCCGGACAAGTCGCCGCGGGCCACAGCCACGGCAGAAGGAAGCTGACACCATGACCACAGCACAACGCATCGTCGTCGACCCGATCACCCGCATCGAGGGCCACCTGCGCATCGAGGCCGAAACCGACGCCAGCGGCAAGATCACCAGCGCCTATTCGGCCGGCACCATGGTGCGCGGCATCGAGATCATTCTTCAAGGTCGCGATCCGCGCGACGCCTGGGCCTTTGCCCAGCGCATCTGCGGGGTCTGCACCCTGGTACACGGCATCGCCTCGGTACGTGCGGTGGAAGATGCGCTGCATCGCGCCATTCCCGGCTACAGTATTCCGCAGAATGCGGAGCTGATCCGCAACCTGATGATCGCGGCGCAGTTTGTGACCGATCACGTGATGCACTTTTATCACCTGCATGCACTCGACTGGGTCGATGTCGTATCGGCGCTGAAGGCCGACCCCAAGGCCACCTCTGCCCTGGCGCAATCGCTCTCCAGCTATCCCAGGTCGTCGCCGGGCTATTTTGCCGACGTCCAGAAAAAAGTGAAGACCTTCGTCGAGCAAGGCCAGCTGGGGATATTTTCGAACGCCTACTGGGGTCACCCCGCCTACAAGCTGCCGCCGGAAGCCAACCTGATGGCCGTCGCGCATTATCTCGATGCGCTCGCCTGGCAGCGCGACGCAGTCAAGCTGCATACCATTTTCGGTGGCAAGAACCCGCACCCCAATTTCGTGGTCGGCGGGGTGCCTTCGGCGATTGCCGTCCAGCCCGGTGGCGGCGGTCATGGCAAGGGGCCGCATTACCGCGGTGGCCAGGATGGCACCGCGCTCAACATGGTGGGTCTGCAGACAATCCAGAATGTGATCACCCAGATGCGCAGCTTCGTCGATCAGGTCTATGTGCCTGACACCCTTGCGATTGCCGGCTTCTACAAGGACTGGGCTACGCGGGGCGAAGGCCTGGGCAACTTCCTGTCGTTCGGCGACCTGCCGTCGAAAGGCTTCTGGGATACCGATTCGTATCTCATCCCGCGCGGCGTCATTCTCAACCGCGATCTCACGACCATCCATCCGATCGATCTCGAAGCCGATGCCGAGATTCAGGAATTCGTCAGCCACGCCTGGTACACCTACGGTGATGGCGATGCCCAGGGTCTGCACCCGTTCAAGGGCGAGACCCGACTCAACTACACCGGCCCTAAGCCACCCTACGAGTATCTGGACGTCGACCGGAAATACTCATGGATCAAATCGCCGCGCTGGAAGGGCAAGGCGATCGAGGTCGGCCCGCTCGCCCGGGTGCTGATGCTGTACGCCAGCGGCAACGCCCAGGCCCGGGAACTCGTCGACTACACGCTGAAAACGCTGGATGTGCCGGTCGATGCGCTCTACTCCACCATCGGCCGTACCGCTGCGCGCACGCTGGAGTCAAAAATCATGGCCGACGCCATGCAGGGCTGGTATGACCAGCTGATTGCCAACATCAAGGCCGGCGACGTCCGGACCTTCAACGACCAGTACTGGGATCCGTCCACCTGGCCGGGCCACATGCAGGGAATCGGCCTGATGGAAGCGCCACGCGGCGGCCTGAGCCACTGGCTCGTCGTCGACGATGCCAAGATCAGCAATTACCAGGCGGTGGTGCCGAGTAGCTGGAATGCGGGTCCGCGCGATGCGCAAGGTCAGCCGGGCGCCTACGAGGCGGCGCTGCAGGACAACCATGTGATGCACGATCCGAAGCAGCCGATCGAGATCCTGCGCACCATTCATTCCTTCGACCCCTGCATCGCCTGCGCCATTCATGTGACCGATCCGGATGGCGAGGAGCTGGTGCAGGTGAAAATCAAGTGATGTGCCGACGAGACCTTGAACGTGGAGAGCATGCAATGAAACCGACGAATCATTCACGCGCGATCGCCCTGGCTGCCCTCTGTCTGTTTGCAGGCACGGCGTATGCGCATCCCGGCCACAGCCCGACCGGCTTCGCCGGCGGCTTTGCGCATCCGTTTCTGGGCGTGGACCACCTGTGCGCCATGATCGCGGTCGGCTTGTGGGCCGCGCAGCAGGGCGGGCGGGCGTTGTGGGCGGTGCCTGCAGCGTTCGTCGGGGCAATGGGCCTGGGTGGCGTATTGGCCTGGACGGGATGGACGCTTCCCTATCTCGAAACGACCATCGCGCTGTCGGTGTTGTTGCTGGGGCTGCTGGTCGCCAGGCAACAGCGCGCCTCTGTCATCGTCGGCATGGGTGTCGCCGGCGTGTTCGCACTCTTCCACGGTTACGCGCACGGAATGGAAATGCCGCAGGCCACATCGCCTGCGTTGTTTGCCCTGGGCTTCGTGCTGGCCACGGCCTGTCTACACGGCGTGGGCATTGCCGGCGGCCTGCTGGGCCGACGTGCGATGCGGATGGCCGGCATCGGTATCGCGGCCACCGGCGCGGCCTTGCTGGTCCTCGTTTGAACGGTCTGCACACGCCAGGCCATTCCGGAACCGGATCGAAGGACGCCAACCAGGTGGAGGATTCGCTGCAAAGACTGCTCGACGCCGAGGCCCGCGCGCAGGCGGTCATCGATGACGCCAGCCGGGAACGCCAGCGCATGATGGACGACGCGCTGGCTGCCGTGCGCGACGCCGAGGCGCGTTTCGATGATGGGCGCGCCGCGTTGCGGGCGCCCTACCTGCACGAGGCGCAGGGACGCGCCGACCAGACGGTGGCCGAACTGACGCGCAAGTATGGCGAGCGCCAGCGCATGCTGCGCGAACTGGCCGCCCGCCACGAGGCCGAAGCCGTGGATGCGGCGCTGGCCCTGTTGCTCGATCCAAAGCTGTGAAGCTGTCCCGGCCCTGACGGGACAGGGTAGACGAATCGCGCCGACCCATCGCCATGTCCGCCTATCTCGATACCCGCGTCAGCCTGTATGCCGGCCGTCTGTGGCCGGACGACGCACTGGAAGCGCTGGTCGAGGCGCCGGACGGCGCGGTGGTGGAGAGGCTGATCGGACACGGCTTGCCGCAGCTGGCGGCGGGCTACGACCGGACCGGCAGGGCGCAGGATCCCCGCTCGCTGGAGCAACGCATCATCGCCCAGATTCTGGACGAGACGCGCGTGCTGATCCGGCCTCAGTCCGGTGCCGCGCGCGCGTTCCTGACCTTCTGGACGGCGCGTTTTGAAATGTCCAATGTGAAAACCCTGCTGCGCAGCAAGATGACCGGCGAGCGTCCCGCAGCCATTCTCGCCCGGCTGATTCCGATGGGGACGTTCGGCCGTCTGGATTACCAGGACCTGGCGCACGCCGAAGATGTCGGCGAACTGCTGCATCGCCTGGAGGCCGGCCCCTATGCCGGCATCGTGCGCCGCGCCCGGCGCGCGTTCGAGCAGAGCCACGATCCGTTCAGCCTCGATGCCGCGCTCGATCGCGGCTACTACGAAGGCCTGGTGCAGCACGCCCGACCGCTTGAAGCGGCGGCGGGCGCGCCATTCCGCAGCCTCATGGCCCATCTCGTTGACCGCATCAACCTGGTCTGGCTGCTGCGCTACCGCTTCAACTACAGGCTGCCGCCGGCCGAGGTGTACTACCTGCTGGTGGCGTCGCACTACAGCCTGTCCGGCGCCCGGCTGAGGGAACTGGCGGCGCAGGACAGCCTGGAGGCCGTGCTGGTCATGCTACCGGCGGCGTGGCAGGCCCGGCTGGCCGGGGTAACGGATATTCCCGATGTCTTCGCGCGCATGGAACACGTTGCCGCCGAGCAGGCCCTGCGGGTATTGCGCCTGCGCGAGCCCGGCATCGCCCGCGCGTTCGCCTATCTGATCCTGCGCGAACGCGATCTGCGCGCCGTCCGGGCGGTGCTGCGCGGCCGCCATCTCGGCCTGACCGGCGACGATATCCGGCTGGCGTTGCGGCGCGACCCTGCCGAGTTCAACTGATGCTGCGCGCCGAACCCTTGCTCAGGATTCAATTGCTGGTGCTGGCGTCCGAAGCGCAGGATGTCGCGCTGGCGCTGGCCCGCTTCGGCGTATTCAATCCGGCAGCATGCAGGGAGACCGCGCTCGCGGAATCGCCCGCCGCTGCGTACCGCGAAGCCTGGCTCGAGGCCAACGCCCGACTGTCCAGGCTGCAGGAAGAATGCGGCGACACCGCTTCCCTGGATCTGCCCGACGCGGCCGAAGCGCCATCGCTCGTCGATCTGCAGGAACTGAACGACTGGCTGAAAAGCGTGTGGCACGACTGCCTCGATAGCCACGAGAACGAGGCCTGGATCGAGGATGCGCGCAAGCACCTTGGTGCGCTGGAGGACACCCTGGCCAAGCTGGAAGGGCTGAATGTCGATCTGGCGCCCCTGCTGCGTCCCGACAGCCTGCTGGCGGCGAGTATCGGCAGCCTGCCGGCGGCGGAATTCAAGCGGGTGACCGAGGCGCTGTCGATGACCGGCTATCTGGTTTCGCGTTTCGGCCAGACCGGCGACCAGGTGTTCGCGGTAATTGCCGGCCCGCGCACGCGTCAGAACGAGGTGCGCGGCCTGCTGGCGCAGGCAGGCTGGCGTGAGTTGCCGGTGCCGGACGAATTGCGTACCCATCCACAGACGGCACGCGCCTGGCTTGAGGCCGAGCACGCCCGACTCGATACGCAATCGGGTGCAGTCGGCCAGACCCGGGACGGGCTGCGCGACCGGTTCGGCCCGCGCCTGCATGAAGCGCGCCTGCGCCTGGCGCTGGCAAGGCCGCTGGCCGAGGCGGCGCAGGCGGGCATCCTCGGTCGGGGCGGTCTGGCCGCCCTGTCGGGCTGGATCCCGCGCCGCCAGCTGGATGAACTGCGTGAAGCCCTGGATGCGCGCCTGCATGGGCGCTACTGGCTTGACGCACGCGAACCCGCTGCCGGCGACGCAGACGACGTGCCATCGCTGGTGCGCTATCCGGCCTGGCTCAGGCCCTTCGTCCCGCTGGTGAAAAGCTACGGCGTGCCGCGCTACGGCGAATTCGATCCGGCTCTGCCGTTCGCGCTTGCCTATTTGCTGCTGTTTGGCGCAATGTTCGGCGATATCGGCCACGGCGGGGCGATCCTGCTGCTGGCGCTGGTATTTGCGCGGCGTCTCGGCCGGATGGCCTGGATCGGCGTTGCGGCGGGGGCCGTGTCGATGTTGTTCGGCTTCTTCTATGGCAGTGTCTTCGGCTACGAGGACATCGTCTCGGCGCGCTGGCTGTCGCCGCTGCACGATCCGATCCGCGTGCTGACGATCGCGGTGGCGTTCGGCGTCGGCTTCATCGTATTCACGCTGCTGGTCAACGTGGGCAACAAATGGGCGGCCGGACACGTCGGCGAGGCGCTGTTCGATTCCAGTGGGCTTGCCGGGCTGGCATTTTATCTGGGGGCAGTCGGTGCGCTGGCGAGCCTGGCCGGCGCGGCGGAGGTCGCGCACCCTGCCTGGATACTGGCGGGCGTGGGCATTACCGGGGTGGCGGCGTTCAAGTGGCATGAAACCCGCGCGCCACTGGGCGAGCGTGTGCTGGTTACCGTCATCGAAACGCTGGAAACCGGGGTCAACCTGTTTTCGAATACGCTGTCGTTCATGCGCGTGGCGGCCTTCAGTCTCAACCACGTGGCGCTGGCGCTGGCCGTGTTCACCCTGGCGCACGGTCTTGGCATGGTCGGCCACGGGATTACCCTGGTACTGGGCAATATCGTCATCATCGTGCTGGAAGGCGGTATCGTCGCGATCCAGGCGCTGCGCCTGATGTATTACGAGGGGTTCTCGCGCTTCTTCAGCGGGGATGGAAGGGAATTCGTGCCGTTGCGGGTTGGGAAGGCGTGAGCAGTGAGCAGTGAGCAGTGAG
>CAYVOR010000014.1:0-48619 GCA_964452995.1 uncultured Thiobacillus sp. | reverse complement strand
GGAAATGTTCAAGGACGGCGTCGATCTGAATTCCGTGCAGTGGGCCGCACACTGAATGTGATGTGAAGGGGGAAGGGTCAAGGGAGAAGGGTGAACGCACCCTTTGCCCTTCTCTCTTTACCCTTAACCAGCGACTAAAAGGAGCAAAAATGTCTTACAGCGATAAAGTACTCGACCACTACGAAAACCCCCGCAACGTGGGTTCCTTCACCAAGGACGACGATGGCGTCGGCACTGGCATGGTCGGCGCGCCCGCCTGCGGCGACGTGATGAAATTGCAGATCAAGGTGGGGACCGATGGACGCATCGAGGATGCCAAGTTCAAGACCTATGGCTGCGGCTCGGCGATCGCCTCGTCCTCGCTGGTGACGGAGTGGGTCAAGGGCAAGACGCTCGATCAGGCGATGGAAATCAAGAACACCGCCATTGCCGAGGAACTCGCGTTGCCGCCGGTGAAAATCCACTGTTCGATCCTGGCGGAAGACGCCATCAAGGCCGCGGTCGCCGATTACAAGCAGAAGCATAGCCAGGAGTAAATGATGGCCGTCACACTTTCCGAGCGCGCAGCGCAGCACGTCACCAGTTTCCTTGCCAAGCGCGGCAAGGGCGTCGGCATCCGTCTCGGCGTGCGTACCAGCGGCTGTTCCGGCATGGCCTACAAGCTGGAATTTGCCGACGAGACGCCCGAGGGCGACGAGGTGTTTACCAGCCATGGCGTCACCGTGTTTGTCGACCCCCAGAGCCTGGCCTATCTCGACGGTACCGAGCTCGATTACACGCGCGAAGGCATCAACGAAGGCTTCAGGTTCAACAACCCGAACGTGAAGGACGCGTGCGGCTGCGGCGAGTCATTTAACGTTTGATTGGCAGCGGGCCAGGATTCACGGGCCAAGGATCAGGCTTTGTTTGTGCGGCGCAGGCCGCGCCTGGCTTGGACAAAGCGCAGTACGTGACTCTCTGAATCCTGGTCCCTGAATTCCCACCCTGATGGATTTTTCCCAGACGCATTTTGAGCTTTTCGACCTGCCGCAATCCTATCTGCTCGATCGGGAGAAGCTAGACGCGGCCTATCGCGAGCTGCAGAACACGGTGCACCCCGACCGGTTTGCGTCGCAGTCCCAGGCCGAGCAGCGGGTGGCAATGCAATGGGCGACGCAGGTGAACGAAGCCTATCAAATGCTTCGGCATCCGGTGAATCGTGGCGTATATCTGCTGAAATTGCAGGGGATCGACGCCCTTGACGCCAACAATACCAAAATGGCACCGGCGTTCCTGATGCAACAGATGGAATGGCGCGAGGTGATCGACGATGCGCGTGCCACGAAAAATATGGATGCCCTTGACACCTTGTCCGATGACCTGCGCGCGGCGCATCGTCGTATCGAGGCGCAACTGGCCGAACTGATCGATACTGCGCACGATTTTGTGGCCGCCGCCGAAGTCGTGCGCCAGTTGCGCTTTATGGACAAGCTCATCGCCGAAGTTGGCGACGTGTACGAAGAATTCGAAAGTTAAGATATGGCTCTTTTGCAGATTTCCGAACCGGGCATGTCCACCGCTCCTCACCAGCACCGCCTGGCGGTCGGTATCGATCTGGGCACCACCAATTCACTGGTGGCGGCGGTACGCTCCGGGTTGGCCGTCGTGCTGGACGACGAAGTGGGGCATTCACTACTGCCTTCGGTGGTACGCTATTGTGCCGATTGCAGCGTAGACGTGGGATATGCCGCCAAGGCCGCGCAGAATCTCGATCCCCATAACACCATTGCGTCGGTCAAACGTTTCATGGGACGCGGCATCGTGGACATCAAGGACGCCGCCAGTTTGCCGTACCGCTTCGTTGATGCACCCGGCATGGTGCAGCTGAAAACGACTGCCGGCGTGAAGAGTCCGGTCGAGGTATCAGCCGAAATTCTCAAGGTCTTGCGCCAGCGCGCTGAAGCCGCCATGGGCGGCGAACTTGTTGGCGCGGTGATCACCGTGCCCGCGTATTTCGACGATGCCCAGCGCCAGGCTACCAAGGATGCCGCGCAGCTGGCGGGGATCAATGTGCTGCGCCTGCTGAACGAGCCGACTGCGGCGGCGATCGCCTATGGCCTCGACAATGCATCGGAGGGCGTCTATGCGGTCTATGATCTCGGCGGCGGCACGTTCGATATTTCAATTCTGAAGCTTTCCAAGGGTGTGTTCGAAGTGTTGTCCACCCATGGCGATTCGGCGCTCGGTGGCGACGATTTCGATCAGCGCGTGTTCTGCTGGATGCTTGAGCAGGGCCGTTTTTCGCCGTTGTCGGCGGGCGATGCGCGGCTGCTCCTGACCAAGGCGCGCGACGCCAAGGAAGCACTGACCGAGCACACCGAGGTGCGCGTCACGGCCGTGCTGTCGACCGGCGAGATGATGGACGCGACATTGACGCAGACCGAATTCAACACCATGACGGCCAGTCTCGTCAGCAAGACGCTGGCGCCTACCCGCAAGGCGCTGCGTGACGCCGGACTGACGGCAGACGAGGTGAAAGGCGTGGTGATGGTGGGCGGGGCGACGCGGATGCCATGTGTGCGCCAGGCAGTAGCCGATCTCTTCAAGCAGACGCCGCTCACCAATCTCGATCCCGATAAAGTGGTCGTGCTCGGCGCAGCCATGCAGGCCGACGTGCTGGCAGGCAACCGTGCCGGCGAGGACTGGCTGCTGCTTGATGTCATCCCCCTGTCGCTGGGCCTGGAGACCATGGGCGGACTGACCGAGAAGGTCATCCCGCGCAACACCACGATTCCCACTGCACGTGCCCAGGATTTCACTACCTTCAAGGACGGCCAGACGGCGATGGGCGTGCATGTGCTGCAGGGCGAGCGTGAACTGGCCGCTGACTGTCGGTCGCTGGCGCGCTTCGAGCTGCGCGGCATTCCACCCATGGTGGCAGGTGCGGCACGCATCCGTGTCACCTTCCAGGTCGATGCCGATGGCCTGCTGTCGGTGTCGGCGCGCGAGCAGAGCAGCGGCGTCGAGGCCAGCGTGCAGGTCAAGCCGTCGTATGGCCTGGCTGATGAACAAATTACACGCATGCTGAGAGACGCGTTCACCTACGCCAAGGACGACATGTATGTGCGCGCGCTGAACGAACAGATCGTCGATGCACAGGGTCTGCTTGCCGCCACCCGCAGCGCCATGGCGGAGGATGGCGCGCTGCTGAACGAAACCGAAACAGCCGCGATCGAAGCCAGCATCGCAGCCCTTGAAAAGTTGATGGCTGGCCCCGACCATCAGGCTATCAAGCGGGGCATCGAGGCACTGAATGCGGCCACCACTGAATTTGCCCAGCGTCGTATGGACCGGAACGTGCGCCGGGCGATGGCCGGACAAAAACTGGAAACCTTCGGCTGATCGCCTGATGATCATGTTGGATACTGATCGCATCGATTCCCTGCAGCGCCAGATCGTACGTGTACGCTGCAGCCGATGCACTGCTTGCAATTCAGGGACGACGCACTTGCGCTGTTCCTCCCGGCCAATACTCTCACGCTGTCTGATCTGAGCCCCGAAAATCACCATGCCCCAACTCATCGTACTGCCCCACGTCGAACTTTGCCCCGAGGGTACCGTGATCGATGCCAAGCCCGGCGACACCATCTGCGACACGCTGCTCGCCCATGGTGTCGAGATCGAACACGCCTGCGAGAAGTCCTGCGCCTGCACCACCTGTCACGTCATCGTGCGCGAAGGCTTCAATTCGCTGGAGGAATCCACCGAAGAGGAGGATGATCTGCTCGACAAGGCCTGGGGGCTGGAACCGCAGTCGCGGCTGTCGTGTCAGGCGCGCGTGAGTGACAGCGATCTGGTGGTCGAAATTCCCAAATACACCATCAACATGGTCAAGGAAGGACATTGATATGAAGTGGACGGATTCCCTCGACATTGCGATTGAACTCGCCGAGGCCCACCCCGAGATTGACCCCCGCATCATTCGTTTCACCGACCTGCACGGCTGGGTGATGGAACTGCCTGATTTCGACGACGACCCCAATCATTCCGGCGAGAAAATTCTCGAAGCGATTCAGATGGCGTGGATCGACGAAGTCAGTTGAGAGCGGCCAAAGGCTGGTAGAGGCCGGCGCAATGAAAAAAGGGGCACCAGGCCCCTTTTTTCATTGCGCCGGCAGGAATGCCGGGCGTCAGAACTTGAAAACCAGGCTTGCGGAAAGCAGATCGATGTCGGCTTCACCGGTACCGCCATTGTAATCCGAGCTGCCAGCCTCAAAGTAACGCTCCCATTCCATGCGAAGGCCCACCGATTGCGTGAAATTGTACTGGGCGCCCAACCCTGCAGACCAGACCACGTCGGTATCACCGGTGTTGCCGTTCGGGGTGCCGGCTATCGTGCCATTGACTTCGGTATTCAGAAAATTCATCCCGCCGCGGGCCAGCAGTGTAAAGCTTGGGTTGAGCGAATACGTCCCGAGCACTTGCATGGTCATCCCGGTGGTTTCTCTTGAGCCGCGTTTTGCTCCGCTGTAACCGACTTCACCCAGATCGACATAGCCAACTTCCATGGAGATGTATTCGTTGACTTCCAGACCGCCGAATATCTTCCAGGCGGTATCCTTGTTATCGCAAGACGTCGCGGCAGGACAAGACGTGTCGGTGTCCGACTGGCCCATGCCGGCCCCGAGGTAAGGGGTCAGGGTTAAATCGAAGAATCCGGCAGCAGCCGGGGTGGACAGCAACAAAGCCGACGCCATGGCAGCTGCCATGCTCAAGGTTTTCATGTGACGCTCCTCCTAAAATAGGTGTGAATTGTGTTCTTTTCGACCGGTCTTGCGCCGGGCTGAACCTGTCGTTCTGCGCGGGATTATAACGTAAGAGTTCATCAGGCAATATGCTTTTGTCGCGCATGCGCTAACGCCAGAAATTCTGGTGTCTGGCAAATAGATCAACCATTTCAGGAGACTGCGGTAGTCGCCCGGATGGCACGGGCCGTTGACGCGCCGCGTTTCTGATTGGCTATTTGAGTTTTTTGTCCTCGCTCTTGGCTTCCGCCATGGCCTCAGGCTCCAGTTCTTCGGCGTAGCGGTTCATCCGGATGAAGATTCCCCAACCTGCCAGAATGACACCCACCGAGAGCAGAATGCTGGCCGCATACGGCAATTGCTCAGGATCCTCATGGATGGCCTTGAAGGTGGCAACCAGCCCTTCGATGGCCAGTGCAACGACGACTACGACGAAGAATCGGGACAGGAAGCGCCTGACGCGCGTCGGCGCACTGATGTGGGCGTCACGAATGACCTCTTCTTCCGCAATGGTCTGTGCAATCTGCAGGGCGACCACGGCCGCGGCAAGCAGGCCTACTGCCTCAATGATTTCCTGCGCGGCTGACTGATCCAGGCCCGAAGTGAATGCGTTCCATCCCATATGGGCGGCAACCACGACGAGCATGAGGGCTGCGCAGGCAAAGAGTACGGCCATCAGCCCATGGATGATGGCAAATGCACGCATGAGGACCTTCATAAGAACATCATGGCACATAATTCACGCAGGAGAAGAGCGTGCGGTCGCATGCCTCGGTCTCCCGATCGGTTAGCTTGAATCAAGCAGCATTTGGGTCTGCGTAGTGATTCATGGCCGGAATGGGGCGTTCTTCGAGGCAACCCTGCCTTGTAGCGGTCCCCGTGCAGAATGGCGAAGCGCATCGGGGAAACCCGCCTGCCTTGCGCGAGGCACTGCCAACCGCAGCCTAAAACCCGCTTCGCTTCGTGCTAGACTGCCCCAAAAGTTGAGGCAAGCATGGCCGAGGAGACAGATCTTTCCCGTACCGAACCAGCCAGCTCACGACGGCTGCAACGGGCACGCAGCGCAGGCGATGTGCCGCGTTCGGCCGAGCTTACGGCCTGGGCCATGTTGCTGTCGGCGCTGGGTATGCTGGGCTGGCTGGCGCCACGCCTGCTCGAAGCCCTGCAGACATTAGTCGAAGTGGCCTTCATTTATGCGGCGCAGCCGCTTTCCCCTGTTTTCATCGAGGCAGGCTGGACGGCTCTGTGGGCAGTGTTGCCGGTGCTGGGCGTCATATTTGTCGTTGCGCTGGTGGCACCCATCCTGTTTTCGGGCTGGGTCTTCGCCCCTCAGACCACACAGGCCGATCTGACACGCGCCGATCCCTTCAAGCCGTTTGCTCGCCTTTTTTCCGTTGAATCCTTGTTCGACGGATCACTTCTGCTGCTGAAACTGGCACTCGCTGCGGCTGCGGTGGGCTGGATGCTGACAAGTAACGAGTCTGGCTTGTCCAGCCTGACCCGCAGCGACATGAGCATCGCACTTGACGTCACGGCCGCCTGGGTAGGACGCGGCGTACTGGGGCTGGCGGCTGTGCTGACACTGACGGCGGCAGCAGATGCCGGCTGGCGCTGGTGGCGCTATCTGCGTCGCCATGCGATGACCTGGCAGGAAGTATTGGCCGAGGCACGCGAGTCCGAAGCCAACCCCGAAGTACGGGCGCGGATGCGTGGCCGCCAGCAGCAGGCCGGCCAGCGTGTTGACGAGGTGATCGGGTGAACGCGCAGGGGGTGATGGTGATGGGCTTGCCGGCCAACCGCCTGGCGGTACCGGCGCTGGTGCTGCTGATTCTGGCGATGATGGTGCTGCCTTTGCCCACCTTCATGCTCGACGTGCTGTTCACGCTCAATATCGCGCTGGCGATGATCGTACTGCTGGTGAGCCTGAACGCACGGCGCCCCCTCGATTTCTCGGTCTTTCCCACGGTGCTGCTGCTGACCACACTGCTGCGCCTGTCGCTCAACGTCGCGTCCACCCGCATCATCCTGATGCAGGGCCATACCGGGCCGGACGCGGCGGGCAAGGTAATCGAATCGTTCGGCAATTTCCTGGTTGGCGGCAACATCGCAGTCGGCTTTGTCGTGTTCATCATTCTGGTCATCATCAATTTCGTCGTCATCACCAAAGGGGCAGGGCGCATCGCCGAAGTAGCGGCGCGCTTCACGCTGGACTCGATGCCGGGCAAGCAGCTGGCGGTCGATGCCGATCTGAACGCCGGCTTCATTAACGAAACCGAGGCACGTGCGCGTCGCCACGACATCGGGCGCGAAGCTGACTTCTATGGCGCGATGGACGGCGCTTCCAAGTTCGTGCGCGGCGATGCCATCGCCGGCATGATCATTCTCGTGGTCAACCTGATCGGTGGCATTGCAGTGGGCCTGTTGCAGCACAACCTGGGCGTCTCCGAGGCGCTTGGACGCTATGCCCTGCTGACCGTGGGTGATGGACTGGTGACGCAGATCCCCGCGCTGATCATTTCCACCGCGGCAGGCATCGTCGTCAGCCGTGCATCAAGCGAGCAGGATCTGTCGCGTGAATTCTCCACCCAGATTTTCGGCCGGCCGCAAACCCTGTATGTAGCCGCGGCCGTGTTGGCTGCGCTGGGGGTGATTCCGGGCACGCCGCATCTGGCGTTCCTGACTATCGCTGCGGTGCTGGGCGGGCTGGGGATCTGGCTGATGCGCCGTCAGCGCACGGCCGTGTTCGATGTCGAACCACTGGAGTTGATCGAGGCGGATACCGCGCCAGCCGACGTCACCTGGGCCGACATCCCGCCAGTCGACGTGCTGGCACTCGAGGTTGGCTACCGGCTGATTCCGCTGGTCGACCGCAATCAGGGCGGCGCAGCGCTGAGCAAGATCACCGAAGCGCGGCGCCGTTTTGCCACCGACATGGGGCTGGTGGTGCCGCTCATCCGGGTGCGCGACAACCTCGACCTCAAGCCCAACACCTACCGCATCACGCTCAAGGGCGTCGACGTGGCGCACGGCGAGATGTCGGCCGGCCAGGTGCTGGCAGTCAACAGGGGGGATGTCCTCGGGCACATCGATGGTCCGCCCGGCGTGGACCCGCTGACCGGGCTGGCCGGCGTCTGGCTGGATGCCGGCCGGGTCGAGGAGGCCGAGTTGCGCGGTTTTGTCGTGATGGAGCCTGCCGAGCTGATTGCGCGTCAGGTCGAGGCCGTGTTCCGCCAGCACGCGGCGGAACTGCTGGGGCGTACCGAAGTGCAGCAGCTGCTCGATACCCTGGCACGCAGCCATCCGGGACTGGTCGAGGACGTGACGCCGCGCCACTTGCCGCTGACCAGCGTGCAGGCGGTACTGCAGCAGCTAATTGCGGAGAATGTCTCGATCCGCGATACCCGTACCCTGTTCGAAACGCTGGCGGCGCGTGCACCAAAAAATCAGGCCATCGACGAACTGGTGGAAACCGTGCGCGCCGCGCTGGGGCGCAGCATCGTCGACCGTCTGTTCGAAGGCAGCGACACGCTGCATGTGATCGGCCTGGCTGCGGCGACGGAAACCCGGCTGTTGAACGAGATGGGTGACGAGGGCGAGGCGCTGCTGTCGCCTTCCACGCTGGATGCAATGAATGACGCTGCGGAACGCGCGATGGCCGAACAGGAACGCGAAGGCTATCCGCCGGTGCTGCTGACCTCGCCAGGCCTGCGCGCCATTCTTTCGCGCCTGCTGCGGCGCAATCTGCCGCAACTTGCCGTGATTGCCTATGCTGAGGTGCCTGCCGATAAAATGGTCCAGGTGAGCACTGAACTGACGATTGGAGTGCAGGAATGAGCGTACAGATATTTGTCGCCACGAATGCGCGCGAAGGGCTGGCGCGTGTGCGCAGGGAACTGGGCGATGACGCCGTGGTGCTGTCCACCCGGCCGCACCCGCAAGGCGTTGAACTACTGGCCAGCGCGTATGGCGATCTGGCGGTTCCAGCGGTGAGCGAAGCATCCGATACAGTTGGCAGTTCGCGCATTCTGGCCGAGCTGTCGCGCCTGCGCGGCCTGTTGCAGAACCAGCTGGCCGGTTTTGCCTGGGGCGCGACCCGGCGACGTGACCCGTCACGGGTCGCGGTATTGCAGGCCCTGTTTGCGGCCGGATTCGGCAGTTCGCTCGCACGCACGCTTGCCGCGCGCCTGCCGCGCGGGCTCGATACTGAAGCGTCCCAGCGCTGGTTACGCCAGGTATTGATACGCAATCTTCCGGTTCGGGGACGCGATGGCGATCCGGTGGCCAAAGGGGGATGTTATGCGCTGGTCGGCTCGACCGGTTCGGGCAAGACAACCACGCTCGCCAAACTCGCGGCACGTGGCGTCGATGCCCATGGATCTTCCCAGGTTGTGCTGGTGGCCGCCGATGCCTATCGCATCGGCGCCACGGCGCAGTTGCAGGTATATGCCGACCTGCTGGGCGTGTCGCTGCACGTATGTGAAGATGTGACCGGACTGGCGCGGTTGCTGCCCACGCTTTCCGCCAGCAAGCTGGTGCTGATCGATACCGCGGGCTTTGCCCCTTCCGACCCGCGCACCCGTGAAGGGCAGGCACTCGATACGCTGGGCGTACAGCGTTTGGCCGTGATCGCCGCGAACCAGCAGGGTGCGGCGATCGAGCAGGCGATGCTGCGTTTCGGTGCGGGGGCGGCGAGCTGCATTCTGACCAAGCTCGATGAAACACCTCAGCCGGGCGCGGCGCTTGACAGCGTGATTCGCCATCGCCTGCCGATTGCCTATATCACAGGCGGGCAGCGCGTACCGGAAGACCTTCATCTGCCCAATGCCACCTATCTGATCGATCGTGCGTTGAAGGGCGGACTGCTTGCCACGCCGTATGCGCTCGACGCCGAAGACTGGCCCCTGTTTGCCGGCGTCGAAGCCGAACGCGCGGCGCGGCACGGCCCAGGCATCCTGAAGCGGACAAATACCCTACAGGACACGAGCACCCTGAAGGGCATAAATGCCGGCTGACCAGGCTGCCGGCTTGCGGCGGCGTGCTGGCCTTGCAGGCCGGGGAGCACGCCAGCCATTGCGATACATCCACTGTATTTCAGATTCTGCCGACACGAGCATGCGCCTGGCGTACGTATTGCATCAGCTTGGGCGGACGCCACTCGTGATCGATACACAGGGTCGCCAGTTTGCCGCGTCTTCTCCCCGCAGCCTGTTCGACTGGAAATATCAGCTCGAACGCAGGCAGTTGCATACCCTGTCACAGAGCTGTTGCGAAGGCTGGCATGCACCGGGGATGCGAGCGGACGAGCCGACCCTGTCGGGTCTGCTGGACGCTTATGATGATGTGATATTCGATTCCGGATGGGCGCGTGCCGAGCTTGCCTTGCTGCCGGGTGTGGCGCATACCATCGTCATGGAAATACACCACACCGACGAGTCGATGCGGCAGGCCTATGCCGTGCTCAAAACGCTGGCGGGTCAAGGGGTGGCATTCAGATTCGGCCTGCTGGGCGACCAGCTTGCCTGCGACCATGTCCGGGCCGCAGGTTGTCATTTTCTTGGACAGGGGGTTACGCAGGCTATTTTCAGCGTGGCAAACGAGAATGATGCATTTGCCACGCTAGCCGTTAGAATGGCGGACGAGGAGCAGGCCTGACGGCCTGGCAGTTATAAAGACAGGGAAAACCTGAACATGGCAGTCAAACCATCGTCGCAGGACGAGCAGATCACCAAATATGCGCCGCTGGTCAAGCGCATTGCATACCACATGATGGCGCGCCTGCCCGCCAGCGTCGAAGTCGACGACCTGATCCAGGTCGGCCTGATCGGCCTGATGGATGCGGTGGGGCGCTTCGACGGCACCCAGGGCGCGCAATTCGAATCCTATGCCACCCAGCGCATCCGCGGCGCCATGCTCGACGAACTGCGCGAGGCCGACTGGCTGCCGCGTCATGTACGGCAGAAATCCCGACAGATCGAATCCGCCATTCATCGCCTGGAGCAACGTCACGGCAAATCGCCGTCCGAGCACGAGATCTCCGCGGAACTGGGCATGCCGATTGATCAGTATCAATCGATGCTGGGTGACGTGAAATGCTCACAGCTGCTCTATTACGAGGACTTCTCGGATGAGGACAGCGCCAGCTTCCTCGAGCGTTATCTGGTCGACGGCAGCAACGATCCGCTGTCCGTGCTGGAGGATGACGGGTTTCGCAGCAGCCTGATCGCGGCGATCCACCACCTGCCCGAGCGCGAGCGCAGCATGATGGGCATGTATTACGAGCAGGACATGAATCTTAAGGAAATCGGCGTTGTGCTTGGCGTGTCCGAATCACGCGTATGCCAGCTACATTCGCAGGCGGTCGCGCGCCTGCGTGCCCAGCTCAAGATCTGGAAAGACTGACGCAGGGGTGGGACGCGGATAAATCCGCGATAATGACGGCTTGTTCATCCAGCCGGTATCCTTTGTCGTCATGAGCCAAGCCCCTCGCACCAAAAGCGCAGCCAGAAAAAAAGCCCTCGATTACCACCGCCTGCCCAGGCCCGGCAAGCTCTCCGTCGAATCGTCCAAACCCTGTTCCACCCAGGAGGATCTATCGCTCGCCTACACGCCGGGCGTGGCGCAACCGGTACTGGAAATCGCGAAAAATCCCGCCAGGGCCTACGATTACACGAACAAGGGCAATCTGGTCGCGGTGATTACCGACGGCACCGCGATCCTCGGTCTGGGCAATCGCGGTCCGCTCGCCGCGAAGCCCGTGATGGAGGGCAAGGCGGTACTGTTCAAGCAGTTTGCCGGAATCGATGTCTTCGACATCGAAGTCAACGCGAAGACACCGCAGGATTTCATCAAGGTAGTGGAGGCGATCGCGCCCACCTTTGGCGGCATCAACCTTGAAGACATTGCGGCGCCCCATTGTTTTGAGATCGAGGCGGCGCTGAAGAAGACGCTCGACATCCCGGTATTTCACGACGACCAGCACGGCACCGCCACCATCATCTGCGCGGGTCTCATCAACGCCCTGTACGTGCAGGGCAAGGCGCTGGAAAGCGCGAAGATTGTATGCCTGGGCGCCGGCGCGGCGGGCATCGCCTCGCTGAACCTGCTGGTTGCGATGGGCGCGCAGAAGCGCAACATCCTGCTGGTCGATTCCAGGGGCGTCGTGCACAAAGGGCGTACCGACCTCAACGGCTTCAAGAAAGCTTACGCCCGCCAGACCCGGCTGCGCACGCTGGACGAGGCGATGACGGGCGCCGACGTCTTCGTCGGCGTGTCGGGCGCCAATCTGGTCAGTCCCGCGATGATCAAAAGCATGGCGGACAAGCCTGTGGTCTTCGCGCTCGCCAATCCCAATCCGGAAATCCTGCCGGAAAAGGCCAGGGCGGCGCGCAGCGACCTCATCATGGCGACCGGTCGTTCCGACTTTCCCAACCAGGTGAACAACGTGCTGGGCTTTCCGTTCATTTTCCGCGGCGCGCTCGATGCGCGGGCAAAGCAGATCACCGAAGCGATGCTGATCGCCGCCGTGAACGCGCTGGCCGGACTGGCGCGCGAACCGGTGCCGGTATCGGTGCTGAGAGCCTACAAACTGAAGAAGCTCAAATTCGGTCCCGACTATATCTTGCCGAAACCGTTCGATCCGCGCCTGGCGCAGCGCGTACCCCAGGCCGTGGCAAAGGCGGCGAAGAAGGCTGCGGGCAAGCGCCGCTGAACCGTCCCAGGCGAGAGCCGAATCGATGAAGCCAATCACGCGTCCCGTTTACCTCGATTTGTTGCGCATTCATTTGCCGCTGCCCGGCTGGGTGTCGATCCTGCACCGGGTGTCGGGGGTGTTGCTGTTCCTGGCACTACCGTTTGGCGTGTGGGCCTTGTCGCTGTCACTGTCGAGTGAGGCCGGTTTTCTGCGCATGGCCGACTGGATGACCCGCCCCCTGGTCAAGTTGCTGTTGCTGCTTGCAGTATGGGCATTCACGCATCATCTGTTTGCCGGTTTGCGGCATCTGGCGCTCGATGTCCACTGGGGCGTGAGCCTCAAGCGCGCCCGGCAGGGCAGCCTGGCCGTGATGCTGGCTACGGCACTGGTGACACTGTTCGCTGCCTGGAGGCTGTTCGCATGAAACTGGCTATCGGCGCGCATATCGGTACCGGCAACTGGCTGATGCAGCGTGCCACAGCCGTGGTGCTCGCGGTGGCGTTGCCCGGCTTGATAATCCATTTCATTCTGGCTTTGCCGGTTGATTTTGCCGGTTGGCAGGCGTTGTTCGCACCGGTCGGGATGCGCGTGCTGCTCGTGCTGACCATATTGGCGCTGGCGTTGCATGCATGGGTCGGTGTACGCGACATATTGATGGACTACGTTCATTTCACGGGCCTGAGGCTGGCGCTGTATCTGACCGCGATCGTCATGTTATCGGGCAGCGTCGTATGGCTGGCTGCCGTCCTGTGGGACAGGGCGTGAACACACGCCGCTTCGATGCCCTCATTATCGGCGGCGGTGGCGCGGGCTTGCGTGCGGCGCTGCAGCTTGCGCGTTCCGACTACAAGGTCGCGGTGGTGTCCAAGGTATTCCCGACGCGTTCGCACACCGTGTCGGCGCAAGGCGGCATCACCGCCGCGCTCGCCAACGTCGACGACGACCGCTGGGAATGGCATATGTACGATACGGTCAAGGGTGGCGACTGGCTCGGCGACCAGGACGCGATCGAGTTCATGTGTCGCGAGGCCGCCAGCGCAGTCTACGAACTTGAGCACATGGGCCTGCCGTTCTCGCGGCTCGACAATGGGAAAATTTATCAGCGCCCATTCGGTGGGCAATCCAAGAATTTCGGCGGCGACCAGGCCACACGGACCTGCGCCGCCGCTGATCGCACCGGCCATGCGCTGCTGCATACGCTGTATCAGCAGAATATCGCCCACCGTACGCAGTTCTTCGACGAATACTTCGCGCTCGATCTGCTGCGCGATGACGACGGCTATTGTCTCGGTGTCACCGCGATGAGCATCGAAGCAGGCGAGCCGTTGCTGATCGAAGCGCGCACAACGTTGCTTGCCACCGGCGGGGCCGGACGGGCGTTCTGGAACAGCAGCAACGCCATGATCAACACCGGCGACGGGCTCGGCATGGTGCTGCGCGCCGGCCTGCCGCTGCAGGACATGGAGTTCTGGCAATTTCATCCCACCGGGATTGCCGGCGTCGGTTGTCTCATCACCGAGGGCGCACGCGGCGAGGGCGGCTATCTGTTGAACAGGCATGGCGAGCGCTTCATGGAACACTATGCGCCGCATGCGAAAGACCTCGCCGGGCGCGACGTGGTGGCGCGCGCCATCGCCATCGAGATCGCCGAGGGGCGCGGCTGCGGACCGCGTGGCGACTACGTCGACCTCAAGCTCGACCATCTGGGCGAACAAGCCATTGCCGGGAAACTGCCCGGTATCCGCGATCTGGCGATTCGCTTCGCAGGCGTCGATCCGGCCGAGAAACCCATTCCCGTCGCGCCGACCGCGCACTACATGATGGGCGGCATTCCCACCAACCTGCATGGCCAGGTCGTCGCGCCGGCGCACTTTGGTCCGGAAGAACCGGTACCGGGCCTGTATGCCGTCGGCGAGTGCGCCTGCGTGTCGGTGCACGGCGCCAACCGCCTGGGCGGCAATTCGCTGCTCGACCTCATCGTCTTCGGCCGCGCCGCGGGCAGGCACATGCTGGATACGCTGCGCGACAATCCCTATCCACGCCCCTTGCCCGAGCATGCGGCCGAGGCCAGTCTGGCGCGTCTGCAGCGCTGGGACCGGCCCGGCAGCGAGCGCGTGGCGGCGATCAACGATGATTTGCGGCGTCTGATGCAGGCGCATGCCGGCGTGTTCAGAACCGATGCGGTATTGCGCGAGGGATTGGCGAAACTGAACGAGCTCGAAGGTCGTCTGGCGCATGCGGGCCTTGCCGACACCAGCCGGGTGTTCAACACCGCACGCATCGAAGCGCTGGAACTGGAAAACCTGATGGGTGTGGCACGGGCGACGCTGGTATCGGCCATCAGCCGGACCGAGAGCCGGGGCGCGCATACGCGGGAGGATTTCCCCGCGCGCGACGATGAAACCTGGTTGAAGCACACGCTGTATTCGCGGGCGGGGGACCAGGTGGACGCCAAGCCGGTGCGCCTGAAGCCGTTGACGGTGGAGTCGATCCGGCCGAAGGAGCGGGTGTATTGATGAAATTCAGCCTCTACCGCTACAACCCCGAAACCGGCGCCAAGCCCTACATGCAGGACGTCGACCTTGATATCGACCCCGCCGGCAAGATGCTGCTCGATGCCCTGCTGGCGATCAAGGCGCAGGACGAAACGCTGTCCTTGCGCCGCTCCTGCCGCGAGGGCGTGTGCGGGTCGGACGCGATGAACGTGAACGGCAGGAACCGGCTGGCGTGCATCACACCCTTGAGCGAGCTCAGTGAACCGATCGAGGTACGACCGCTACCGGGGCTGCCGGTGATCCGCGACCTGATCGTCGACATGGAACCGTTCTACCGGCAGTATCGCTCGATCAAGCCCTGGCTCATCAACGACGCACCCGAACCCGAGGTGGAGCGCCTGCAGAGTCCCGAAGACCGCGCGCTGCTCGACGGCGCATATGAGTGCATCCTGTGCGCGTGTTGCACGACCGCCTGCCCGTCGGTCTGGTGGAACCCGGACACGTTCGTCGGTCCGGCGGGTTTGCTGCAGGCTTATCGCTTCATTGCCGATTCGCGTGACGAGGCGATGGCTGAGCGACTCGACAACCTGGAGGATCCGTACAGGCTGTATCGCTGTCGCGGCATCATGAGTTGTGTCGACGCCTGTCCCAAAGGCCTGAACCCGACCGGAGCCATCGGACGCATCAAATCACTGCTGGTGAAACGTCGTGTCTGACGCGCTGACCTGGCGTTGCAGGCGCGGGCTGCTCGAACTCGATCTCTGGCTGAGTGGCTTTCTGGCGGCGCACCGCGCTACACTTCATGCTGGCGAGATGGCTGCACTGGAGCGCCTGCTGAGCCTGCCCGACATGGAAATTGTCGACCGGCTGCAAGGCCGGTTACCTGCCGGCGACGCTGGGCTGGATGCACTTGTGCAACGCCTGCAGCATTTTCAGGCAGCAACACTTTTGGACTCATGATGAAAAAAACCGTCACCCTCACCTTCAGCGACGGCAGCCCTTCGATCGAACTGCCGATCGAGCAGGGCACCTACGGCAAGCCGGTCATCGATATCCGTGCGCTGGGCGCACACGGGTACTTCACCCACGACCCCGGCTTCACCGCGACGTCGAGCTGCACCTCGGCCATCACTTACATCGACGGCGACGAAGGCCTGCTGTATTACCGTGGTTATCCGATCGAGGAACTGGCCTATCAGTCCGACCACATGGAAGTAAGCTATCTGCTGCTTCATGGCGAACTGCCGACAGCCGCGCAGAAAGTGGCGTTCGAACACTCGATCCGGCATCACACGCTGTTGCATGACCAGATGGAAAACGTGTTTCGCGGTTTCCGTCGCAGTGCGCACCCGATGGCGGTGATGATCGGCGTGACGGGTGCGATGTCGGCCTTCTATCACAGTGAGCTGGACAACTTCAATCCGGAACATCGCGTGGCCGTTGCGCACCGCCTCATTGCGAAAGTACCGACGGTGGCGGCCTGGGCCTACAAGTTCAACGAGGGCCAGCCTTTCGTCTACCCGCAGAACCGTTTGAGCTACGCCGAAAATTTCATGCACATGATGTTTTCCAGCCCCTGCGAGACTTACGAGCCGAATCCGGTGCTGGCGCGTGCGCTCGACCGCATCTTTATTCTGCACGCTGATCATGAGCAGAATGCGTCGACCTCGACCGTGCGTCTGGCCGGTTCGAGCGGCGCCAATCCCTATGCCTGCATCGCGGGTGGTATGGCGTCGTTGTGGGGACCGCTGCATGGCGGCGCCAACGAGGCGGTTTTGAAGATGCTGAAGGACATAGGCGATGTCTCCAACATTCCCGAATTCATCAAGCGTGCCAAGGACAAATCCGATCCGTTCCGATTGATGGGCTTTGGCCATCGCATCTACAAGAACATGGATCCACGCGCCGCGATCATCCGCCGGACCTGCTACGAGGTACTGGATGAACTCAACCTGCGCGACGATCCCCAGTTCAGGATCGCGCTCGAGCTCGAACGCATCGCGCTGGAAGACGAGTATTTCATCGCCAGGAAGCTTCATCCCAACGTCGATTTCTATTCGGGCATCATCTTCCGCGCCCTGGGTATTCCCACCAGCATGTTCACCGCGCTGTTCGCCCTGGCTCGCGTTCCCGGCTGGGTGGCGCAGTGGCATGAAATGCTGTCCGATCCCGAGCACAAGATCGGCCGCCCGCGTCAGCTCTATACCGGTCCGGCCCGACGCGAATTCGTTCCGATCGAATCGCGCAAGGCCTGACGGAACATCGGGAAGCCATTGGCCATGAGTGCGCCCGACTGGCGTTTGACCTCGCCGCTGTATGCCGGCAATGCAGCGTATCTGGCGCAGTTCGGAGATGACGCTTTGGCGCCCTGGCTGGCCGAACCGCTGCCGGACGCGGCAGCCGGCTCGGATGCCGCGCAGGTTGCGGTGCTGCGCCTGATCAATGCCTATCGCTACCTGGGGGTGCGACAGGCCGACCTCGACCCCCTGCGCCGTTTTGACCCCGTACCGATGCCCGAGCTCGATCCTGCGCACTACGGCCTGACCGAGTCCGATCTGACGCGCGAATTCGAGACCGGTTCGCTGTTCGGCGTGGCGCGCGCCACGCTGGCCGATATCCTGCAACGCCTGAACAACGCCTATTGCGGACACGTTGGCGCCGAATACATGCACATCACCGATGTAACGCGCAAACGCTGGCTGCAGGAACGCATCGAATCGGCGCAGGGACGTTTCGGCGTATCGACCGACCTGAAGAAGCAGCTGCTCAAGCGGCTGACCGACGCCGAGACGCTGGAAAAATTCCTGCATACCCGCCATGTCGGGCAGAAACGTTTTTCACTCGAAGGCGGCGAGAGCCTGATTCCGCTGCTCGATCAGGTGATCGTGCGCTGCGCCCGCCATGGCGCGAGAGAAATCGTGATGGCCATGGCCCATCGCGGGCGCATTAATGTGCTGGCCAACATCATGGGGTGCTCGCTGGACGACCTCTACGAAGAGCCACGCAATGGCTATCCGGATTCGCCGCTGTCGGGCGACGTCAAATATCACCAGGGGTTCTCCACCGATATTGCCACGCCGTATGGTCCGATGCACCTGGCGCTGGCGTTCAATCCCTCGCATCTCGAGATCGTGCATCCGGTGGTGCGCGGCTCGGTGCGTGCGCGTCAGGACCGGCGCGGTGACGTGCTCGGCTATGAGGTAGTCCCCGTGATTCTGCATGGCGACGCCGCGCTGTCGGGGCAGGGCGTGGTGATGGAGAGTCTCAACATGTCGCAGACGCGCGGCTTCAGGAACGGCGGCGCGATCCATATCGTCATCAACAACCAGATCGGCTTCACCACCTCCGACCCGCGCGACGTGCGTTCGACCCTGTATTGCACCGACGTCGCCAAGATGGTCGAGGCGCCGGTATTGCACGTCAACGGCGACGATCCCGAAGCGGTGGCGTTTGCCGTGCAGACGGCGGTGGACTATCGCTATACCTTCCACAAGAACTGTTTCATCGACCTGGTGTGCTACCGCCGTCACGGCCACAACGAGCAGGACGAACCGCTCGTTACCCAACCGCTGATGTACCGCCGCATCCAGGCTCATCCCGGCACACGGCTTCTGTATGCCCAGCGGCTGGTCGAAGAAGGCGTGCTGTCGCAGGCGCAGGCCGACGATCTGGTGGATGCGTGCCGCGAACGGCTGGAGCATGGAAAGCCGCTGAGCTCGCCGATCCTGTCCGACTTCAAGGCGACCTACGGCATGGACTGGGGGCGCTTCAAGCACACAGCCGCGTCCGGCGAAGTGCCGACCGCGATAACGCCCAGCCGGCTGGATTTCCTGGGCGAGCGCATCACCACGCTGCAGCACGAGATCGAACTGCATTCACGGGTACAGAAGGTGCTGGACGACCGCCGCAGGATGCGCGCAGGCGAACTGCCGGTGGACTGGGGCTATGCCGAGAATCTGGCCTACGCCAGCCTGCTCGACACCGGCTACAACGTTCGTATATCGGGCCAGGATTCGGCGCGCGGCACCTTCTTCCATCGTCATGCCGTGTGGCACGACCAGAAGCGCGAGCGCCGCCAGAGCGGCGTCTATGTGCCGCTCGAACACCTCCATGGCCGGCAGGGCGATTTCACCATCATCGATTCGCTGCTGTCGGAAGCGGCCGTGCTGGCGTTCGAGTACGGCTACGCCACGGCCGACCCCGACACGCTGGTGGTATGGGAGGCGCAGTTCGGCGATTTCGCCAATGGCGCACAGGTGGTGATCGACCAGTTCATCACCAGCGGCGAAGCCAAATGGGGGCGCTTGTGCGGCCTCACGCTGCTGCTGCCGCACGGCTTCGAAGGTCAGGGACCGGAACATTCGTCGGCCCGCCTCGAACGCTTCCTGCAACTGTGCGCGCAGGACAACATCCAGGTCTGCGTGCCGACCCTGCCGGCGCAGATGTTTCATCTGCTGCGGCGGCAGCTCGTGCGGCCGATAAGAAAGCCGCTGGTGATCATGAGCCCCAAAAGCCTGCTGCGTCATCCTGGCTCCACCTCGTCGCTGGCGGATCTGAGCGCCGGGGCATTCCTGCCGGTCATCGACGACCCGCGTGCGCCGCGCGCAGCCAGACGTGTGGTGGCGTGCAGCGGGCGCGTGTGGTTCGATCTCGAGGCGGCGCGTATGGCACGCGGGCTGGACGACATCGCGCTGGTGCGGGTGGAGCAGCTTTACCCCTTTCCCGAAGCCGAATTCTGCGCCGTGCTGAATGCCTATCCGCAGGCTGTGACGTTCGTCTGGGCGCAGGAAGAACCGATGAACCAGGGTGCCTGGTACCAGACCCTGCATCATCTCAATCACTGCGCACCCGGCGGGCGACGCTTTCACTATGCCGGACGGCCTGCGGCCGCCGCGCCGGCATCGGGTTATGTGTCCCGCCACCGGGCGGAACTGGAAGCGCTGCTGAACGACGCGCTGGAGACCCACTATGAAACTTGAGGTACGCGTCCCGACGCTGTCCGACTCGGTCGCCAGCGGGTCCCTGCTGGCCTGGCGCAAGCAGGTGGGCGAGACGGTGGCACGCGACGAAACCCTGGTCGACCTCGAAACCGACAAGGTGATCCTGGAGATTCCCGCGCCGGCCTCTGGCACGCTGCTCGAAGTGCGCCAGCCGGAAGGCGCCGTGGTCAAGGCCGACGAAGTCGTGGCGGTGATCGAAACCGGCGAGGCCTTCGTGGCGCCCGGGCCCACCGCGATACCCGCCCAGCCGGTTGCCGCTGTGGCGGTCGTTCCGACGGCTGCGGCGGCCTCGCCCGTGACCGGCTTGCCCTTGCCTGTCGCGGCAACGGCGGCGCCCATCGTCGCCGGCGAAAGCCGCCGCGAGCCGATGTCGCGCCTGCGCAAGCGCGTGGCCGAACGACTGGTCGCGGCCCAGCACAGCGCCGCCATGCTCACCACCTTCAACGAGGTGAACATGCAGCCGGTGAACGAGCTGCGCCAGCGCTACAAGGCCGAATTCGAGGTCAGGCACGGCGTCAAGCTCGGCTACATGTCGTTCTTCGTGCGCGCGGTGTGCCAGGCGCTGCAGCAGTTTCCTGTCATCAATGCCGCCATCGACGGCAGCGACATCGTGTGGCAGGGCGATGCCGACATCGGCATCGCGATCTCCAGTCCGCGCGGGCTGGTGGTGCCCATCCTGCGCCGCGCGCAGACCTTGTCGTCCGCCGAAATCGAAGCGGCCATTGCCGATTTCGCCCGCCGTGCACGCGAAGCGAAGCTCACCCTGGAAGAACTGGGCGGCGGCACGTTCTCCATCACCAATGGCGGGGTGTTCGGCTCGCTGCTCTCCACGCCTATCCTTAATCCGCCACAGTCGGCGATTCTGGGCATGCATACGATCCAGGAGCGGCCCGTCGCGGAAAACGGCCAGGTCGTGATCCGCCCGATGATGTACCTGGCGCTCACCTACGATCATCGCCTGATCGACGGCCGCGACGCGGTGCAGTTTCTGGTGGCGGTGAAAGCCGCACTGGAAGCCCCCGATGCCCTGTTGCCGGCGATCTGAAACCCGTCACGAGATTGACCGACATGCCTGCAACCCCTTCCCGACACGCCACCCCGGTTCCAGCGGCCGACACGCTGGTCGAGGTACGTGACCTGCATTTCTCATATGGCAGCAACGCCGTTCTGAAAGGCGTCGATCTGACCATTCCCCGCGGCAAGATCGTCGCCATACTGGGCGTCAGCGGCTGCGGAAAAACCACGCTGCTGCGCCAGCTAGGCGGCCAGCTCAGGCCATCGCGCGGCAGCGTGGTGTTCGACGGGCAGGTGGTCCACGAACTGGACAACGCAGACCTTTATGCGATGCGGCGCCAGATGGGCATGATGTTCCAGGTCAGCGGGCTGTTCAGCGACCTGTCGGTGTTTGACAACATTGCCTACCCGATGCGCGAGCACACCGACCTGCCGGAAGACGTCATCCACGATCTGGTGCTGATGAAGCTGCATGCCGTCGGCCTGCGCGGCGCCCACGATCTCAGAACCAGCGAACTGTCGGGCGGCATGGAACGCCGGGTGGCGCTGGCCCGCGCCATCGCGCTCGACCCCCGGCTGATCATGTACGACGAGCCCTTTGCCGGCCTCGACCCGATTTCGCTCAACACCATCGCCAACCTGATCCGCCGGCTCAACGACGCGCTCGGCCTGACTTCGATCGTGGTGACTTATGACGTGTCGGAATCGCTGAAAGTGGCCGACTACGTCTATTTCATCCATAACGGCGTCGTGGTGGCCGAAGGGGAGGCTTCGGCGATGGATCGCTCGACCGATCCTTTCGTTCACCAGTTCGTCCATGCGGAGCCAGACGGGCCGGTCGCCTTTCAGTATCCGAGCAAGCCTTATGGCGAGGAACTGGAACTTGTCGCCAACCCGGAGACGAATACCGCTTCGTAGCGCGCTTCCCGACTGCACAAGGTTCAGTTGGGCAGAAAATCGTCGTTATTCCACCTTATAGGCCTGTTAAATGGAAATCCAGGGTGGGAAACGTTGATTATTCATGCGGACGGGTTCGGACATGAGCCAGCCGCCCGCACCGGACAGCGATACCTACATCGACTATGGCGCGCTGCGCGCCCTGGTGGTGGACGATTCGGCCGGCATGCGCAATGCCCTGCGGCTGACGCTGTCCAACTTCGGGATCACCAAGATCCAGGTGGTGTCCAACGCGGCCGAGGCCATCTTCCAGATCAAGAACCGGTCCTATGATTTCATCCTGTGCGACTTCAATCTGGGCGTCGGGCGAGATGGCCAGCAACTGCTGGAGGAATTGCGCCACGGGCACCTGATTTCACTGGAAACCGTCTTCATGATGGTCACGGCGGAGTCCTACTACGAGAAAGTGGTTGCCACGGCCGAACTGGCGCCGGACGACTACATGATCAAGCCCTTCAGCGCAGAACTTCTGTGCAGCCGGCTCACGAACATTCTGTTACGCAAGCGGGCATTCCGGGACGTCTACTGGCATTTCCAGGCGCAGGATCTGGAGGCCTCGATCGCGGCCTGCGAGACACTCGTTCACAACAAGCCGAAATATGCAGTGGATGCCTTGCGCTTCAAGGGCGAACTGCTGGTCGCACTCGGACGCTTCGAGGAAGCCGAGGTCCTGTATCAACAGGTGGTGTCGATGCGCGCCATTCCCTGGGCGCGCCTGGGGCTTGCCCGGGCCTTGCATCTGCAGAATAAACATGAGGCCGCCGAGGAAGTACTGCGCGACGTTCTGGAACATGCACCCGAGATGGTTGCCGCCTATGACCTGCTCTCCGATGTCTGCCTGGAAAAAAAGGATGTGGCCGGGGCGCAGGAAGCGCTGGAGAAGGGCGTGGCCATTTCAGCCAAAACGGTCCGCAGGCAGCAGAAGCTCGGGGAAGTGGCGTACGGCAACGGCGATCTCGACGTCGCACGCACGGCATTCGACAATGTGCTGGAAAAAGGGCGCCATTCCATTTTCGTGACGCCTGCCGACTTCGGCAATCTGTGCCGTGTACAACTGGAACAGAACGATTTTGTGGCGGTGGCCGATACGCTCAAAAAGAACAAAAGCACACTGCAGTCGGACCCCGAGGGACAACTCGTCATGGCCGTTACGCAGAGCCTGGCGCATACCCGGACGGGTAATCTGGCCGAGGCCGCCAAGGCGCTGGAAACGGTGGCAAGCCTGCGGGCCGGCGGAACGCGGGGAGATTCGCAGTTGATGCTGGATCTGGCCAGCGCCTGCATGGCCAATGGCCGCAATGAGGAAGCGGATGCCGTTGTTGCCGAGGTGGCGCGTAACGCGCACGACAGCGAGGCGCTGCTGGCCAAGGCGAAGCGTCTCTATGACGAAGCCGGACGGATGGATGCCGGGACCAGCGTGCTGGCTTCGGCGACCGGGGATGTACGCAAGCTCAACAATGAGGGCGTGGTGCTGGCGCAGCGCGGCGATTACAAAACCGCCGTGGACAAACTGCTGACGGCCTGCGCCGAAGCTCCCTACAATCCCCGCATTCTCATGAACGCCGTGTGGGTGATGCTCAAGTGCATCGATCAGGAGGGCATGGATGAGGCCATGATCGAGACCGCGCGGATCCAGCTTCGGGAAGCGGAGCGCCAGGCGCCTGGCCATCCGCGCCTGGCCGGGCTGCACCTGCAGATGAAGAATGTGGAAAATCGTTTTGGCATCCAGCGAAAGACAGCCCGATGAAAT
Organism: uncultured Thiobacillus sp.; assembly: GCA_964452995.1. Lineage (GTDB taxonomy): Bacteria > Pseudomonadota > Gammaproteobacteria > Burkholderiales > Thiobacillaceae > Thiobacillus. Next base: position 24,929 of record CAYVOR010000014.1, on the reverse strand, counting down.
TCGACGGCACCGATTTCTACGCGGTGCTGATCCATGAACTGAAAAACAACCTGGGCGTGCTGTCGATGACGCTCGAGCGCATTCCCCTGACGGGCGAAACCGGACACGACGCTTCGGTTGATTCGGCCCGGCTGCTGTGCCGGAACGTGATCGGCCGGCTGCATCAGGCGCTGCTGATCTACAAGGCGGCCAATCATCAGCTCCATCCGGTGCTCGATGCCTGTTCGCCGCACGATCTGGTACGGGAACTCGCGGCCAGCACGCAGACCCTTGCGCATGGTCGCCTGCGTATCGAGGTGGCGATCGCCGAGGATCTCCCCCTGCTCTGGTTCTTCGACCGCAACCTGATCGGGATGGCCCTGATTAACGCCATCCATAATGCGCTCGCCCACGCGCGCTCGATCATCCGCATCGAGGCGGGGCAGGACGCCGGCCGCCTGGCGCTGTGCGTGAGTGATGACTCCCCGGGCTATCCTGAACACATTCTGAAAAGTGTGGCCAAGGGCGATCCGTACTCGGCGACGGGGACCGGCCTCGGTCTGCAATTTGCCCGGCTGATCGCGCAGAGTCACGACAACGGGGGGCGCCGGGGCGAACTGCGGCTAGGGAATGTATCCGGTGCGCTTTTCTGCCTGCTCCTGCCGTGAGGCTGGAGCCTGTTGCACGTTACTCTTCCAGCAAGGTTACCGTGGCTTCAGCGGTCGTGCTGTCGATGTCCAGCCGCACCACGCAGTATTCGGCCTGTTCCTCGATGGGTGTCGGGTCGTCCGCGCAGCTGCAGCCGGCAATGATCCCCGTGTAGAAAATGCCAGCCTTGGCCCGGATCAGGCCGGCTTCCTCGTTCACGCTGATGATCATCGCCTGGAAAGGCTGGTCCGTCACGTAGCTGCTGGTCGTCAAGCCCTGTTGCAACGGGAGACATCCGGCATCCATCTTTTCGATTTCCTGCTTGAGAACAGCCTGGAACGCAGGGGTATTCCTGGCGCGCAATGATTGAGAGAATTGACTCATGGGTTTTGTCTTCCTTCAATAAGGGCTGCGGCACGTTGTGCGCGACAAATCATGTCGCGCAGCCTGCATGGGCGCAGAACAAGCTGTATTCAACACGGGAACAGGCATTGTCCGTCCAGAATCAGGTTGCCGGCAACTGATCTTTCCCGAATTGACTCATCCCATTCGAAGATCTCCTGCCGATTGAGGCTTTGGGGTTTCCCTTCCGGCGCTGGTTGCAGGAAGGCTGGAGAAAGCGGGCGCCTGCGAAAAGTCTAGTTCCGGGATGCCGTTCAGGCAATCGCATCCAGCGTTTTCGCCATGTCGTTGAAAACCAGCTTCGAATGCATGATGTAGGTATGGCTGCAAGGTACTTTGAGGGCTTCCGCTTCAAAGCGGCCCGTGGCTTCGGACAGGCTGAGAATGAAATCGTTGGCTTCCATGCCGAAGGGCAGCCATGAGCTGCGCGGGCCGCCAACGCCCGCATAGATTCGGGTGGGAACCGGGGGCATGGGCAGGTTCGACATGAAGGCATCGGCTGCCAGCAACTGGCCCATTTCACCCGTCAGAAGCCTGTAGGGCCAGGTCCGGGAAAAGAACCGGGCGGCCTTGCAGGCAACCATCGGTGGCGCCAGGAAAAAGCAGGCAGCGGGCATCCGGTTTTCGAGATGACCCAAGGCTGTCCTGATGAGGACTGTGCCGAGGGAGTGGCCGACCAGTGCGTAATGCCGGGTATCGAGCTGACGATCGATCAGCCTCACCAGGCGGGTAGTTGCGCGTTGCAGGCCTTCAAAAGTGGGGTAATAGCCAAACAGAACCGGATTGTGTCCGGCCCGCCTCAAGCGCCGGCGCAACAGCATCATGGACACCGGTGTCCTGCCCATTCCATGAATCAGAACCAGGTCCATGAACCTCTTTCCCATGACATCGCGTTTGACCGGGCGGAATGTAAAAAAACCGGTTCCAGCCAGTTACTCCATCTGGTCGAGCAATCTGGCATAGACCGCCCGGTCATCATTGGAATGGCAGCAAAAAGTGATTTCCTGCAGGTCGGTGAATACATAGGTGGCCGCGCGAACCGTGGCGATGGCTATCCGCGCGGCGGGCTCGACCGGATAGCCATAGGCGCCCGTGCTGATGCAGGGAAACGCGAGCGTACGGATGCCGTGTTGCGCCGCAACCTTGATGCTGCGTCGGTAGCACGATGCCAGGAGGTCGGACTCGCCCTGGTCCCCGCCGCGCCACACCGGGCCGACAGTATGGATCACGAAACGGGCCGGCAGGCGATAGCCCTTCGTGATTTTGGCGTCGCCGGTCGGGCAGCTGCCCAGCTGCCGGCATTCCGCCAGCAGTTCCGGCCCGGCCGCGCGGTGGATCGCGCCGTCGACGCCGCCGCCGCCGAGCAGCGACGGGTTGGCCGCGTTGACGATGGCATCCAGCGCGAGCGTGGTGATGTCGGCCTGGACGACGTGAAGCGTGGCGGGCATGGCTTCGGTTTCAGCTCATTGTATGGATGCTGGACGGCAGGATGAATGTCTGCCGGCCGTGGCAGTTTTGGCCATGCCGGCTACGGCATGGGTTTGCTGCGAAGGCGGTCTGCCCATCCGAGTGATTTCGGGAATAATGCATGGTTCGACTTCCGTGCTTGATCGCGGCAATAGGAAAACGATATATGCAGGATGACATATCCGGCTCAGGTTTGACCAGATGCACCCGCTCCGACGGGGGCGTCCCGGCCAGGGGAATCCTACCGCTTACGGTCGCCAGCCCGTCGCGGCCAGTGATGCCGGGCGAAAAAGCGTTACACTGCCACCACAACAGGTGCTCAAGTCGCGGACTGGCATGGGAGGGAAAAAGGGCGCTGCATATCCTTTGTTTTTCCTCATATTCCCGGCGCGCTTTGGCCCTACTTTCAGCGGGCTTGAAAAATCCTCCCGTCACCTCAAAATAAAGCCAGTAATCCAGGCTTATTCCGGCTATGGCAACCAAGCGAGAAGGTACTACCCTACTGGAACCGGTAGCGGCGAAGGTAAAGCCGCCGCCCTTGTACAAGGTTTTGCTGCTGAACGACGACTACACCCCGATGGAATTCGTGGTGCTGGTTCTCAAAAAGTTTTTCGGCATCGACCAAGAACGGGCGACACAAATCATGCTCAAAGTGCATACTGAGGGTGTGGGTGTGTGTGGGGTCTATCCGCGGGATATCGCGCATACCAAGGTCGAGCAGGTTGTGGATTTCGCGCGGCAGCACCAGCATCCGCTGCAATGTACGATGGAGGAAAGTTAAATGATCGCCCAGGAACTCGAAGTCACGCTGCACATGGCCTTCATGGACGCACGACAGAAACGCCACGAATTCATTTCGGTGGAGCATCTGCTGATGGCGATGCTGGATAATCCGTCGGCAGCCGAGGTGTTGCGCGCGTGCAACGCCAATCTCGATGCGATGCGCGACCAGCTCGGCAAGTTCATCGAGGAGCATACGCCCAAGGTGACGGGCGAGGACGATGTCGATACCCAGCCCACACTCGGCTTTCAGCGCGTGATCCAGCGCGCCATTCTGCACGTCCAGTCCTCCGGCAAGAAGGAAGTGACCGGTGCCAACGTGCTGGTGGCAGTGTTCGGCGAAAAAGACTCGCATGCGGTGTATTTCCTCACCCAGCAGGGCGTGACGCGGCTCGACATCGTCAATTTCATTTCTCACGGTATCACCAAGACCGCACAGAGCGAGCCGGTCCGGCTGGACGACGCCACCGAAGCCAACGCCGAGGCGCCAACCAGTTCGCCGCTCGACAGCTTTGCGCAGAATCTGAACGCTCAGGCGCTGGCAGGCAAGATCGACCCCCTGATCGGACGCGACCATGAGCTTGAGCGTGTGATCCAGACGCTGTGCCGCCGCCGCAAGAACAACCCCCTGCTGGTGGGCGAGGCCGGTGTGGGCAAGACTGCCATTGCGGAAGGCCTGGCGCGTCGCATCGTCGAAAGTTCAGTACCCGACATCCTGGCGCAAAGCACCGTGTATGCGCTCGATATGGGCGCCTTGCTGGCCGGCACCAAATACCGGGGCGATTTCGAGCAGCGCCTGAAGGGCGTGCTGAAGCAGCTGGCCGACAATCCCAAGGCGATCCTGTTCATTGACGAGATCCATACCCTGATCGGCGCCGGCGCGGCATCTGGCGGCACCCTCGACGCCTCCAACCTGCTGAAACCGGCGCTGTCGTCTGGCAATCTGCGGTGCATCGGCGCCACGACCTATACCGAATACCGCGGTATTTTCGAGAAGGACCATGCCCTGTCACGGCGTTTCCAGAAGATCGACGTGCCCGAACCCTCGGTCAACGAAACCGTGGAAATTCTGCGCGGCCTGAAATCGCGTTTTGAAGACCATCATGGCGTCAAATACACGGCAGCGGCGTTGACCACCGCGGCACAGCTGGCTGCGCGCTACATCAACGACCGGCATTTGCCGGACAAGGCGATCGACGTCATCGACGAGGCGGGCGCCGCCCAGCGCATCCTGCCGAAATCGAAGCAGAAAAAGACGATCACGCCGCGGGAAATCGAGGACATCATTGCCAAGATCGCGCGGATTCCGCCGAAAACCGTCTCGTCCGGCGACAAGAATTCATTGAAGACGCTCGACCGTGATCTCAAGGCCGTGGTGTACGGCCAGAATGTGGCAATCGACGCGCTGGCGACGGCGATCAAGATGTCGCGCAGCGGCCTGGGTGATCCGCAGAAGCCGATCGGTAATTTCCTGTTCTCCGGCCCGACCGGAGTCGGCAAGACTGAAGTCGCACGTCAGCTGGCCTACGTGCTGGGTGTCGAACTGATCCGTTTCGACATGTCGGAATACATGGAGCGCCATGCCGTGTCGCGACTGATTGGTGCACCGCCTGGCTATGTCGGTTTCGACCAGGGCGGACTGTTGACAGAAGCTGTCACGAAAAACCCTTATGCTGTTGTTTTGCTGGATGAAGTTGAAAAAGCCCATCCGGATATCTTCAACGTGCTGCTGCAGGTGATGGACCATGGCACGTTGACCGATAGCAACGGGCGCAAGGCCGATTTCCGCAACGTGGTGCTGATCATGACCACCAACGCCGGCGCAGAAATGCTCAACAAGGCAACGATCGGCTTCTCCGGCTCGCGCGAAACGGGTGACGAAATGGGCGAGATCAAGCGCATGTTCACGCCGGAATTCCGCAACCGGCTGGATGCCATCATCCCGTTCGCGCCGTTGAGTGAGCCCGTCATCCTGCAGGTGGTCGACAAGTTCCTGATGCAACTGGAAGAACAACTGCATGAGAAGAAGGTCGAGGCGGTCTTTACCGACGCACTGAAGGCCTACCTCGCCAAGCACGGTTTCGATCCGGCAATGGGTGCGCGTCCTATGGCCCGCCTGATCCAGGACACCATCCGCAAGGCGCTGGCCGACGAACTGCTGTTTGGCAAGCTGGCGCACGGCGGTCGGGTGACCATCGATATCGATGCCAGCGACAAGGTCGCGCTGGAGTTTGAAGAGGCGGTGCCGGTGTAATTTTGCTCTGGCAAACCTATCTCTATAAAGATTTGGCATGAGTGGTCGTAAGCCGTTCTAGATACAGGTGTGTCGTAATTTCCGCTTCATCGTCATGAAGTCGTGAAATCGCGCCGGTCAGACACCTGTGTATTGTGTCGATCTAGAGAAAGGCTCCCCACTCATGAAGTTGTATTTCGCACCGTATTTCGCTGCTCTTGCGCTAGTCTGTTCTCTACCTGTTTGTGCCCATGCTGCCGATACCGAGGCGGGGACGTCCGCTGTGTCCAGCGACGATTTAAACGCAGCAAGCGAACGTATCCGCCAGACCGGTGCACAGATGCGCGAAGACCTGAAAAAGGCCCGCGCCCGCCTCGAAGCCCAAAAAGCACAGGAGGAAGCAGAAAGAGTGCGCCATCAGGCCGAAGAAGCCCGCCAGGAAGCTGAGCGCAAGCGGCAGGAGGAACTGAAACAACAACAGGCGCTCAAGGAAAAGCAGCAGCGTGAAGCCCAGTTGGCCGCGCAGGAGCGTGCACGCAAGGAAGCAACTGCGCGGGTTGAGCAAGCCGAGCGCCAGCGTCAGGACGCGTTGCGTGCGAAACAATTGGAAGCAGCCAGACTGGCACAAGCCAAGGCGAAAGCGGCCGCGGCGCTCAAGGCAGCGCGCGAGTCGGTCGGCGTGCGGGCATTCGGGGATGATCAGCAGATCGCTCAGGCCGCTGCCAAGGCCCGGGCTGCCGAAGCGCTCAAAAAAGCGCGTATGTCGACCGACGAGCGGGCATTCTAGGAAAATCGGTATATCGCCGATCGGCTCGCGCCCGTCTGCGCCGGCCAACCCTTGCGCTGGCAATCGAGACAAACAAGAAATCGGCGCAAACAAAAAGCGGCGCCTGATGAGGCGCCGCGAAAACCCGGTGTGGCAGGAGGAGGAGCGCCTGGGGCGTAAACCCCTACCGGGGAGAAACCAACTCTACAAATATAGATCAACAAATGGCGTGTGCTACCGGTATATTGATCCTGTCCGACGTAGTGATTTTAATTACGGCGTGAATTCCGCTTTCTTGAGCACGCTCTGAATGCGCGCTTCCATAACTTGCTCTAACCGTTTGAATCCCGCACCATATCGGGCATTCGTGAATGCTGGAGTGTTGATGAAAAGCCCGCGTGTCGCTTTTGCTGTCGTCTTGACTGTATCGGTTCTGCTGTCTGCTTGCGAACGTCCGGCTACGCCGCCTCTTCCAAATGCGGTTGCCGCCAAAGTGGGTAACGATACGATCAGCGAGTTCGAACTGGGTCGCGCGGTGGCCCGTCTGGGACCCATGAATGCGGTCGCGTCCGCAGAGGCCCGGGCTAAGGTACTGGAAGCTCTTGTCGACCAGTATCTGGTCAGCAATGCCGCCAAAAACGCGAAGCTGGACCAGATTCCCGAGGTTGCCATGGCGATGCAGCAGGCGCAACGCCAGGTGCTTGTAGAAGCCTATATGGAACGCTTGTTCAAGGATTTGCCGAAGCCTGCGAATGGCGCCATCCAGGACTACTACGAGCAGCATCCCGAATTATTCGCGCAGCGCAAGGTGTACCGTGTCCAGGAACTCGACCTGCAGGTCTCGCCGGGACGCATCGCCGAAATGGAATCACAACTGAAACAAAGCCGAAGCCTGGCAGAATTCACCGAATGGCTGAAAAAACAAGGGATTTCCGTCAAGTCTGGCGAGGCGGTGAAGCCGGCTGAGAAAATCCCGCCCATCATGCTGGCGCAATTGGCCAACATGAAGGATGGCCAGGCGGTCGTGATGCCGGTGGACGCGGAGCGGGTCAGTGTGCTGCAATTGCTGGGCAGCCAGGCGCAGCCCGTATCGCGGGAGCAGGCACGGGACGCAATCGCCCAACTGATTCTTGTCGAGAAACGCAAAGTCCTGCTCGAAACCGAAATCCACAAATTGCGGGAGAGTGGCAAGATCGACTATGCCAGCGGCTTCGCACCCGCGCCAACGGCTTCCGCCGACAAGCCTTGAACCCTGACATGATTCAGGTTGCCAGGGGAGGGGATCGGCTACGCCTTACCCGCACCGGGAACAGAATTTGCCTCGTTCGAACAGAATTCCTATTTCAAGAGCATTCGACATGACGATCATTCATCCCGTGATTCTCTCCGGGGGCTCAGGCACACGCCTGTGGCCATTGTCCCGCGCGGCACTGCCCAAGCAGCTGCTGCCGCTTGCCAGCGACCGGAGTCTGCTGCAGGACACTGTCAGCCGATTGGCAGACATGCCGGAAATGGCGGCATCCCTGATGGTTTGCAATGTGGAGCATCGCTTCATGATTGCCGAGCAGATGCGCCAGATCGATACGGTCCCCCGCGCCATCGTGCTGGAACCGGTGGGGCGCAATACGGCGCCGGCGATTGCCGTGGCGGCGTTGATGCTGTCGCGTGACGATCCGGATGCCTTGATGCTGGTCCTCCCCGCCGATCACCTGATCGGCGACGTCGCGGCATTCCATGCCGCCATCGGTACGGCAGCGCGGGCGGCGCAGCAAGGTCGCCTTGCCACCTTCGGCATCGTCGCGGCCACGCCCGAGACCGGCTATGGCTACATCCGCAAGGGCGCGCCGCTGGCCGATACGCCAGGTGCGCACGACGTTGCGGCCTTCGTCGAGAAGCCCGACCTTGCCACGGCACAGCAATATGTCGAATCGGGTGAATATTTCTGGAACAGCGGCATGTTCCTGTTTCGCGCGTCGGATTTCCTGCAGGAACTGCAGGCCCTGCGCCCCGACATTCTGGAAGCCAGCCGCGCGGCGCTGGATGCCGCCACGCTCGATCTCGATTTCGTGCGGCTCGACCCGGCTGCATTCGAAGCCTGCCCATCGGAATCGGTCGACTATGCCGTCATGGAGCACACCCATCGTGCTGCCATCGTGCCCGCGGATATGGCCTGGAACGACATCGGCGCCTGGTCGGCGCTGTGGGACGTGGCCGAGAAGGACGGGCAGGGCAATGCGGTCCGCGGCGACGTGATGCTGGAAAATGCCCGCAACAACTTCGTCCGTGCCGAAACCCGCATGGTTGCGATGCTCGGTGTATCGGATCTGGTGGTGGTGGAAACCGCTGACGTGGTGCTGGTGGCCGGCAAGGACCAGGTGCAGGACGTCAAGAAGCTGGTCGACCGCCTGAAAGCCGAAAAACGCTGCGAGCATCTGGTTCACAAACAGGTATACCGCCCCTGGGGATGGTACGAGGGCATCGACGAGGGCGAACGCTTCCAGGTCAAGCGCATCATGGTCAAGCCGGGCGAGAAGCTCAGCCTGCAGATGCATCACCATCGCGCCGAACACTGGATCGTGGTGTCCGGGACGGCCAGTGTCACCTGCGGCGACGAAGTCATGCTGCTGACCGAAAACCAGTCCACCTATATTCCGCTCGGTACGTCACACCGGCTGGAAAACCCCGGCAAGATCGATCTGCACATGATCGAAGTGCAGTCGGGCACCTATCTCGGCGAGGACGATATCGTCCGTTTCGAGGATATTTACCAGCGTAGTTGAGCGCACACCACCCCGCGTTTCAAGCCTTGAACATGAAGTTGTTTGGGGCTTTTCTGCTTTATCACCTTGTTTTGATTTAATTTTACTGATCGTGCTGCATGCCCGTCCGGCAGGTTTTCGCTTGCCCATGGCCCTTCGTGTAGGACAAACACCTACATGAAGGGTTGTTCATCTCCGTCCTTCAATACAGCGCTTGTCCACATTAACTTTCGCGGGTGTCGTCCGAAAACGAATTCACAACGCGGACTTAAGTGTGCGTTTGAAAAAAATTCAATGAAGAAGGACAGGCAAAATGAAAATGGACGAAATGCTGGACGAAATGCGCGACGTCAACCTGAGCTACCTGATGCTGGCGCAGAGCATGATCCAACACGACAAGGCGACCGCCGTCTTTCGCCTGGGCATCAGCCAGGACGTTGCCGACCTCATCGAGGCGCTGACGCCCGCACAAGTTCTCAAGCTTGCCGCGTCCGGCATGATGGTGTCGCGCTTCCGCTTCGACGACGGCGTGGTGCTGAACATGCTGACCAACTACACCAAGGATCGCGCCATTGCCCAGTCCCACGCCGCCATCCTGATGGCCGGCCAGGCCGTGGAAGCCTTTGCCTGATTCTGTCGTATCGGCAGTAAACGTCGCAATAAAAAGGGGAGTGGCTTCATGAGCAAGAAAAGTCTGTTGACCGAGATGCGCGATACCCAGCTGGCCATCGAACTGATCGAACTCGGCGCCCGTCCGCAGGTTCTTGAATCCGAAACCACCCTGTCGCGTGAACGCCTGCTCAAACTGTACAAGGAAGTCAAAGGCGTATCGCCGCCCAAGGGCATGCTGCCGTTTTCGACCGACTGGTTCCTGACCTGGCTGCCCAACGTCCATTCCTCGCTGTTCGTCAACATCCACCGCTACATCACGAAAAACAGCGAATGCAGCGGCATCGAGGCCGTGCTCAAGAGTTATCGTTTGTATCAGGAATATCTGCACACCAACCAGATCGAAGCCGTGTTGAGCTTCACCCGTGCGTGGACGCTGAACCGCTTCTTCGAAAGCCGCATGCTCGAAACGACCACCTGTAGCGGTTGCGGCGGCCATTTCGTGGTTCATCCCGACGATCTGCATAACCATTACGTATGCGGCCTGTGCAATATGCCGGCGCGCGCAGGCAAAACCCGCAAAGCCAAGGCGGCTGCCCAGACGGAACTGAGCGCCGTAGTCTGACGGGTTTTTCCGGGAATCCGGCAATGGCGCATTTGCCGGTCAGTTTCCAGTCGCTTGCCATCCAGTGCACGGCCCTGTTGCTGGCCGTCCTGCTGACTTATCTGCTGCAAATTTCGTTTTCGTATCAAGCCGCCCTCTGGCAACTCGCTTTCGCGCAGGCGGGAATTGCGGCGACGCTGAGCCGTGTCTGGCGGCAACCTGTGTGGTGGCCCCCCCTGCATCTTGGCTTTCTGCCCACCATTCTGCTGGCGCGGCAGGCAGACTTGCCCAGCTGGATCTATCTGGTCATATTCGTGCTGCTGGTCCTGTTCTACTGGAGCACGTTCCGCACCCGGGTACCACTGTATCTGTCCGGCCGCCGGGTATGGCAACCCCTTGCTTCCCTGCTGCCGCAGACAGAGGCATTCCATTTCATCGATCTCGGCAGCGGTCTGGGCGGCGTACCGTTCTACCTGGAATCAAACTTTCCGCACAGCCATTTTTACGGCGCCGAAATCGCACCGGCGCCCTGGTTCATCAGCCGCGCACGGGCCTGGCTCAAGGGGAGCCGGGTGAGTTTCATGCGGGACGATTACGCACGCCTCGACCTGTCCCGTTTCGATGTCGTGTTTGCCTTTCTCTCGCCTGCGGCGATGCCGGACCTGTGGCAGCAAGCCCGCGCCCAGATGCGGCGTGACACCCTCTTCATCAGCCTGGCGTTCCCGGTGGAGGGCCGCGCGCCGGATCATGTCGTGGCGCGGGATGCGAGGGCACGTCACACACTGTATGCCTGGCGGATGTAAGACGTTGCCACACGGAAATACTCGTGCTGCGCCATCAAGTTTCCTGTAATTTTGTCGAATCCTTCCCATGAAAGCACCGATGTCGGCTGCTGCCAGGTCGGGATGGAGCGGGGCCGCTCTTACTTGACGCATCAATCAATAAGGAACGGACGGCCGTGCTAGTCATCGTTGGTTACATTGTTGTGATATTGAGTGTTTTCGGTGGCTTCGCGCTGGCAGGCGGCCATCTGGCCGCGCTGTTGCAACCGGTGGAGTTGCTGATGATCGGCGGCGCGGCAGTGGGCGCATTCCTGGTTGGCAATAACAACAAGGCCATCAAGGCTACCCTGAAGGCGCTGCCCACCATCTTCAAGGGGTCGAAATACACACGCGCGCTGTACATGGACATCATGGCGCTGTTGTACGAATTGCTGACCAAAATCCGCAAGGAAGGTCTGATGTCGGTTGAAGCCGATGTCGATGCGCCCGAGAGCAGTCCTCTGTTTGCAAAGTATCCGACCATCATGGCGGATCATCACATCATCGAATTCCTCACCGACTATCTGCGCTTGATGGTCAGCGGCAGCATGAACGCCTTCGAGATCGAAAACCTGATGGACAACGAGATCGAAACCCATCATCACGAAGGTGAGGTGCCGGTGCACGTCATCGCCAAAATGGGCGACGCCATGCCTGCATTCGGTATCGTGGCGGCGGTTATGGGCGTCGTGCACACGATGGAATCGGTCGGCCTGCCGCCCGCGGAACTGGGTATCTTGATCGCGCATGCGCTGGTCGGGACCTTCCTCGGCATCCTGCTGGCCTATGGTTTTGTCGGCCCGCTTTCCACCCTGCTAGAGCAGAAGCTGCACGAATCGACCAAGATGTTTCAGTGCATCAAGGTGACCCTGCTGGCCAGCATCAATGGCTACGCGCCGGCGATCGCAGTCGAATTCGGCCGCAAGGTGCTGTTTTCAACCGAGCGCCCTTCGTTCAGTGAACTTGAAGAACATGTCCGGAGCGCGAAGTCGCGCTGATCCCGTTCTCGTGTTTTCGACATTCATGGCGCACCCATACTTCTAGGGCATAAATGAGCGAGCAAAAAGCCCCCATCATTATCAAGCGCGTCAAGAAGGTGACGGGGGGCCGCCACGGCGGCGCGTGGAAGATTGCCTATGCCGATTTTGTGACGGCGATGATGGCGTTTTTCCTGCTGATGTGGCTGCTGGGTTCGACCACCAAAGGCGATCTGGAAGGCATCGCGGAATATTTCAAGACCCCGCTCAAGGTAGCCATGCGGGGCGGATCGGGTAGCGGTGACAGCTCCAGCGTGATCAAGGGCGGCGGGCTCGACATGACGCGCAACGTCGGACAGGTGAAAAAGGGCGAGACCAAGGCCGAAAAGAAAACCTACAACCTGAAAGCCGCCCAGGCCGAGCTTGAACGCATCGAAATGGATAATCTCAAGCAGCTGAAAAAGCGGATAGAAAAGACGATCGACGCCAATCCCACCTTGAAGCAGTTCAAGCGGCAACTCCTGATCGACATCACCAGCGAGGGTCTGCGCATCCAGATCGTCGACGAACAGAACCGCCCCATGTTCAACCTGGCAAGCGCCGAATTGCAGCCTTATACCAAGATCATCCTGCATGAAATCGGCAAGATGCTGAATGATGTGCCGAACCGGGTCAGCCTGTCCGGCCATACTGACGCGACGCCTTATGCGAACGGCACCCGCGGTTATGGCAACTGGGAACTGTCGGCCGATCGCGCCAATGCCTCGCGCCGGGCGCTCATTGCCGGCGGCATGGGCGAAGCGAAAATGCTGCGTGTGGTCGGTCTGGCGTCATCCGTTCCATTTGGCCAGGCAGCGCCTTTTGATCCGGTCAATCGTCGCATCAGTATCATCGTGATGAACAAGCATACCGAGGATGCCATCACCAAGGAAGCCAGTGGTGTGAGCACGACGGATGCAGCCGAAGGACAGGATGTGGTCGACCCGACCAGGCTTTTGTCGAGTGCATCCGACTAGCGTCCGTCGCCTGCCGTTGACGCGCCGAAACCTCCACTGTCGCCGCTTGAGGCGAAATAGCAGGCCAAATTCACCCTTATTCCTCTGATCGCACCCGCGCGGCCCGGCCAATAATTCAGCCTGTAGAAAGCCCGTCTCGAGCAGGAGGCGGTTCCCTCTAACCAGGTGAATCAGGGATGGCTGAAGAAAGCGATCAGGAACGGACAGAAGCCCCATCGCCCAAGCGATTGGAAAAAGCGCGCGAAGACGGCCAGGTGCCGCAATCGCGCGAGCTGGCCACGTTCGTCGTTCTGATGACCAGCGGCGCGGTGCTGTGGATGATGGCCAGCGGCCTGGGCAAAACCATGTCGCAGATCGTGCGCGGCAGTCTGCAGTTCGGCCCGGACATCGCACGTGACAGCAATTACGTCCTGGCGCAGCTGTCCAGCCAGGTCCTGACTGCCGCATTGGCACTGGCGCCTTTTCTGGCACTTGTCGTGGTCGCGGCGCTGGCTTCGCCGCTGCTGTTGCGCGGCTGGCTTTTCAGCACCAAGGCCTTCATGCCGAACTTGAAGCGAATGAACCCGCTGACAGGCATCAAGCGGATGTTTTCCAGTCAGGGCCTGGTCGAACTGGTCAAGTCGCTGGCCAAAGTGGGTTTGCTGGGAGGCGTGGCCGTCTGGCTGATCTGGTCCAATCTCGAGGCGATTTTCTCGCTCGGCATGGAAGAGCCGTCCGATGCGATCCAGCACATGGGCGATCTCATCGGCAAGGTATTCCTGCTGGCCTCGGGCACGATGATTTTCATCGTTGCACTTGATCTGCCTTACCAGCTCTGGAGCCATTTCAACAAGCTCAAGATGAGCAAGGAGGAACTGCGCCAGGAAGCCAAGGAATCGGAAGGTGACCCCTACCTCAAAGGGCGCATTCGTGCCCAGCAGCGTGAAATGGCGCGCCGCCGCATGATGGCCGAGATCCCCACGGCCGACATCGTGGTGACCAACCCGACCCATTACGCCGTCGCGCTCAAGTACACCGAAGGCAAGATGGGCGCACCGCGCGTGGTGGCAAAAGGCGCTGATGCGGTGGCCGCGAAGATCCGTGAACTCGCCGCCGAGCACAAGGTGCCGCTGCTGGAAGCGCCGCCGCTGGCGCGTGCGCTGTTCCGCCACACCGATATCGGCGACGAAATCCCGGCCACACTTTACGCAGCCGTGGCCGAAGTGCTGGCCTACGTCTTCCAGTTGCGCCATTTCCAGCAGCTGGGCGGCGCCTATCCCGAGGCGCCGACCGCGTTGCCGGTGCCGCCTGAACTTGATCCGCTGCAAGCCGCCAGCATGGGAGCGCATGCATGAACGGCACCCTGAGCCTCTCCAGGCTGTTCAACAGCAGCAACATCCGTACGCTGGCGGCGCCGCTCTTCATCGTTCTTATTCTGGCGATGCTGGTGCTGCCGCTACCGGCGTTCGCACTGGATATACTGTTCACCTTCAACATCGCGTTGTCCATCATGGTGTTGCTGGTCGGACTGTCGACCAAGAAGGCGCTCGATTTCGCCGCCTTCCCCACCGTACTGCTGCTCTCCACCTTGCTGCGCCTGTCGCTCAACGTTGCCTCCACCCGAGTGGTGCTGCTGCATGGTCATACCGGACCCGACGCGGCCGGCAAGGTGATCGAGGCCTTCGGGCATTTCCTGGTCGGCGGCAACTATGCGGTCGGCATTATCGTGTTCATCATCCTGGTGGTCATCAACTTCATCGTCATCACCAAGGGTGCCGGACGCATTGCCGAGGTCAGCGCGCGTTTCATCCTCGATGCCATGCCGGGCAAACAGATGGCAATCGACGCCGACCTCAATGCCGGTCTGATCGACGAAAACGAGGCACGTACCCGCCGTGCGGAAATTTCCCAGGAAGCTGATTTTTACGGATCGATGGATGGCGCCTCGAAGTTTGTGCGCGGCGATGCCATCGCTGGCATCCTGATTCTGGTGATCAACATCATCGGCGGCCTGTTCATCGGTGTGATGCAGCATGACCTGTCGCTGTCGGATGCTGCGCAGAACTACACCCTGCTTGCAATCGGCGACGGCCTGGTGGCGCAGATCCCGGCGTTGGTCATCTCGATCGCCGCCGGCATTATCGTCAGCCGTGTCAGCACCGAGGAAGACATCGCTGGACAGATGCTGTCCAACGTGTTCAACAAGACGCAGGCGCTTTATATCACGGCGGCAATCATCGGCATGATGGGCATGATTCCGGGCATGCCGAATCTGGCTTTCCTGATGTTGGCGGGCGGTATCGTCTGGGTAGCCTGGCGAAGCAGCCACAAGAAGGAAGAAGTGCCGCCCGAGGCGGAGGCGGCCCCCGTTGCCGCGATCGAATCCCAGGAAGCCAGCTGGGAAGACGTTGCGCCGATTGACACGCTCGGGCTGGAAGTCGGCTATCGCCTGATCCCCCTGGTTGACAACACCGCCGACGGTGAACTGGTGCGTCGCATCAAGGGCATCCGCAAGAAATTTGCGCGCGAGGTCGGCTTTTTGCCGCCGGCCGTCCATATCCGCGACAACCTCGAGATCAATCCGAACAGCTATCGCATCACGCTCAAGGGCGTAGAAATCGGCAGTGGTGACGTGCATACCGGCTCCTTCCTCGCCATTGACCCGGGTACGGTTGCGACGGCGTTGCCCGGCGTTGCTACGCAGGATCCGGCCTTCGGCCTGCCGGCGGTGTGGATCGAGTCGGATCTGCGCGAGCAGGCGCAGGCCATGGGCTATACCGTGGTCGATCCGGGCACCGTCGTCGCCACCCACCTGAACCATCTGGTGACGCTGCATGCCGCCGAGTTGCTGGGCCGCCAGGAAACCCAGGCGCTGCTCGATCATCTTGGCAAGAGCGCCCCCAAGCTGGTGGAAGATCTGGTGCCGAAGATGCTGACGCTGTCCACCGTGCAGAAAGTGCTGCAGAACCTGTTGACGGAAGGCGTGGCCATTCGCGACATGCGCAGCATCATCGACACGCTGCTGGAGCACGCCGGCCGCGTGCAGGATCCGCACGAACTCACCTCTCTGGTGCGGGTCGCGCTGGGCCGCTCGATCGTGCAGCAGATTTATGGTTCGTCGAGCGAACTGCCGGTGATTGCGCTCGATCAGGGTCTGGAACGCCTGCTGCTGCAGACGCTGCAGGCTGGCCACGATTCCGCCGGCATGGAGCCGGGGCTGGCCGATACCTTGTTGGAGCGGACCCAGGCCTCGACGCAACGCCAGGAGGCGCTCGGTCACCCCGCTGTATTGCTGACGCCGGCCGTGCTGCGTCCGCTACTTGCACGTTTCCTGCGGCGCACGGTGCCGCAACTCAAAGTGCTTTCACACGCCGAAGTGCCTGAAGGCAAGCAGATCAAAGTGACTTCCCTTGTAGGAGGAGCAGCATGAACGTCAAACGTATCGTCGCCAGAACATCCCGTGAAGCCATGCGCCAGTTACGCGACGCGCTCGGCCCCGATGCGGTCATTCTCTCCAACCGTGCGGTCGAGGGGGGCGTGGAAGTGCTGGCCCTGCCGGCGGAAGACATCGCCGCGATGGCCCCGCCGGTGGTGGAAGAACCCATGCCGTCCCCCGCGCCGCGCAGGCAGATGCGGGAAGTCCCGCCCGATCCCGAGCCGGAGCCGGAAGTCACCATCAAGCGCCGTCTGATTGAACGGGTCGCGGTTCCCAGCGAGGACAGTGCCCAGCTGGCGCAAAGCGTGATCAGCGAAATGAAGGTGATGCAGGCTCGCCTGGAAAGCCAACTGGCGGATCTGGCCTGGCGCGACCTGCCGGGCCGCGATCCGGCAGGAGCATCGGTGATGCGCGACATGCTGACGGCCGGCTTTAGCGCGACGCTCGCACGCGAGATGCTGGAATCCCTGCCGAAAGGCGACGCCGAACAGGCGCAGATCTGGATGAAGAACACGCTGATGAAGCGTCTGAACGTGATGCAGAGCGAAACCGACATGCTCGATGGCGGCGGTGTATTCGCCCTGATTGGGCCCACCGGCGCCGGCAAGACCACCACCACCGCCAAGCTGGCCGCGCGCTTCGTGGTGCGTCACGGCGCCGACAAGCTGGCGCTGCTGACCACTGACAGCTACCGCATCGGCGGCCATGAGCAGCTGCGCATCTACGGCAAGATTCTCGGCGTGACCGTGCATGCGGTGCGCGATGCCGCCGACCTGCGGCTAGCACTGTCCGAACTGCGCAACAAGCATACGGTCCTGATCGACACCGTCGGCATGAGCCAGCGTGACCAGGCCGTCGCCGAACAGGTCGAGATGCTCTTCCAGGCCGGCAAGCAGATCAAGCGCCTGCTGTTGCTCAATGCCACCAGCCATGGCGACACCCTGAACGAAGTGGTGCAGGCGTATCAGGCACATGGCCTGGACGGCTGCATCCTGTCGAAGGTCGACGAGGCGGCGAGCCTCGGCCCGGCGCTCGATTGTGCGATCCGTCACGCGCTCAACGTGCACTATCTGGCGACCGGCCAGCGCGTGCCAGAAGATCTGCACCTGGCCAATCGCCAGTACCTGATTCACCGTGCCTTCAAGACCCGCACGCTATCCTCGCCCTGGCAGCTGGACGACAGCGAACTGGCTTTCGCCATGAGCGGCATTCAATCCATTCAACGTGAAAGCGCGGTGGCCCTTGGATAAATTCGTCAGCGATCAGGCTGCCGGACTGCGCCGTTTGCTGGGGCAGACCGGGTTTCAGGTCATCACCGTGATGTCGGGTCAGCAGGGGGCGGGCAAGACCGCGGCAACCGCCAATCTGGCCGTCGCGCTGGCGCGTTCCGGGCGCGACGTGCTCATCGTCGACCAGGACCGGCATGGGCGCGGTGCGTGCGCCGCGCTGGGACTGACGCCACGTCACGACCTGGCGGACGTGCTGGCCGGGCACTGCACACTGGATGCCTTGATCCTCGCCGGCCCCGACAATGTGCAGGTACTGCCGCTCGGCGGCGGCTTCAGCCGGCTGGGCAAGCTGTCCGAGCGCGATCAGGAATGGCTGGCGCAGAGCTTCAACCGCCTGCAGTGCGGCGTCGACATGGTGCTGGTCGATATGGAAGAGGCGACCGACCCGGATGCCCTGCCGCTGGGCCTGGCCGCCTCCGAGATCATGGTGGTGCTGCCGCCCGGCAATACCGCGATCACCCAGGCCTACACGCTGGTGAAGCGGCTGGCGCAGAATTTTGGCAAACGCCAGTTCAGGCTGCTGCTTAACCGCATCGAATCACCTGAGCAGGCGCAGGCTGTCGCACGCAATTTTTCCCACACGGCCGAGCAGTATCTGGGCGTGTCGGTCGATTACCTGGGCTACATTCCGCTCGATGAGCGGCTCACGCGTGCGGGTCATTTGCGCACCTCGGTGGTGGACGCGTTTCCCGTCGCGCAGTCGACTTCGCAGTTCCGCAAGCTGGCCGACGGCCTGCTGCGCTGGCCGCAGCCCGCCAGTCTCGGCAGCGTCGGCGGATTCATGCAGCGCGTGATCCAGGGCGGCCGCCTGGTGGAAGCCTGCAGAAGGGGATAAGCAGCCATGTACACCGCAACCGGCAAAAGCGAAAAGAGCGAGAAGAACGATCTGCTGGCGCAATACATGCCCATGGTCAAGCGCCTGGCACACCACATGATGGGGCGGCTGCCGCCCAGCGTGGAAGAGGACGATCTGGTGCAGGCCGGCATGATCGGCCTGCTCGATGCGATCAGCCGCTTCGACGAAGCGCAGAGTGCACAGTTCGAGGCCTATGCCATCCAGCGCATCCGGGGTTCGATGATCGACGAGCTGCGCCAGTCCGACTGGATGCCGCGCAGTGCGCGCCAGTCGATGCGCAAGATCGAACAGGCGATCAACACGCTGCAGCACAAACTTGGGCGGCAACCCAGCGAAACTGAAATTTCGGAAGCCATGAAAATCCCGCTGGCCGAATACCAGTCCATGCTGGGTGACGCACGCGGCCATCAGCTTCTGTATTTCGAGGATTTTGGCGAGTCGGGCGAGGACGATTCGTTTCTCGACAAGCAGGCGGCGAGCGAGGCCAGCATGCCGCTGCCGCAACTGCTCGACGCCAATCTGCGCGCCTGCATCATCGCCGGCATCGAGAATCTGCCCGAACGTGAACAGTTGTTGATGTCGCTGTACTACGAGCAGGAACTCAACCTGCGCGAAATCAGTGAAATCTTCGGTGTCAGCGAATCCCGCATCTGTCAGTTGCACGGCCAGGCCATCGCGCGACTGCGCGCCAAACTCAAGGAAGATGCATGGATCGTGGCAGCCTGATCGGGCTCGGGCTGGCGCTGGTTGCCATACTCGGCGGCCAGGCGATGGAAGGCGGCCATATCGGCCTGTTCGTCCAGCCGACCGCGTTCGTCATCGTGATGGGCGGTACCCTGGCGGCCGTGCTGCTGCATTATCCGTTGCCGGTTTTCATGCAGGGTGTGCGCATGGCGCGGTGGGTATTCCGCCCGCCCGAACCGGAAGCCGGCAACCTGATTCGTCGTGTCGTCCAGTGGGCTCACACGGCGCGCCAGGACGGCCTGCTGGCACTGGAAAGACATGTCAGCATGACGCACGACCCGTTCCAGAAGTCCAGTCTGCAACTGCTGATCGACGGTGCCGATGCGGACAAGCTGCGCGATACGCTTGATGTCCAGATCGTCAATTTCGAAACGGCCGAACGTCAGGCCGCCCGTGTATGGGAAGCGGCGGGCGGCTATGCCCCCACGCTCGGCATTCTCGGTGCGGTCATGGGCCTGATCCACGTGATGGAAAACCTGTCCGACCCCGGCAAGCTGGGCACCGGCATCGCGGTCGCCTTCGTCGCCACCATCTATGGCGTGGGCCTGGCCAACCTCGTGTTCCTGCCGATCGCGAACAAGATCAAGTTCACCATCGCACGCCGGGTGAGCGAGCGCGAGATTATCTGCGACGGTCTCATCGGCATCGCACAGGGCGATAATCCGCGCATCATCGAGGCACGCCTGAAGGGTTATCTATGATCCCAGAAACCGCGATTGACCGCTTGCCAGCTTTGGGGCATGCCCGATGAGTAGCGACATTCGTTCCTTCGGTTATGGCTGTTATATGGACAAGGTCGCTACGCACCCGCTGATTCGCCTGATCAGGCATCTGCCTTTGTCATTCGTCGTTGCAGGCCTGAGCCTGCGGCCTCCTCATTTCGCGGCAGTCACCTGTCCAGACGCATCATCGGATGCGTCCAATCACGGTTCCTAGAATCATGCGCCGCCGTCGCCGCATCGCCTACGATCACGACAATCATGATCGCTGGCTCATTTCGTATGCGGACTTCATCACCTTGCTGTTTGCCTTTTTTGTGGTCATGTACGCCATCTCGGCTGTCAACGAGAATAAATACCGCATTCTGGCCAGCTCGCTTGGCAGCGCCTTCGGCAAGACGGATACGACCTCGATCGAGATCCCGGTGCCGCAGTTGCCTGCGGTCACCCTGCCGCCGGAAGTCAGACAGCGCACCCTGAAACAGCAGCAGGCGATCGAAGAACAGGCACACATGACCGAAGTGGCGAGCAGCCTGCTCGATGTGATGGCCCCACTGGTGAAGGAAGGCAAGGTGCGGGTCACGCAGAGCCGTCGCGGCGTCAGTATCGAGATCAATGCCAACGTCCTGTTCGCACCTGGTAGCGCCGATCTCGAACCGCAGTCGCTGGCGGTGTTGAGGGCGGTGGCGGATAAACTTAAAAACGAGCCGTTCAATCTGGAAGTCACGGGTCATACCGATAATATTCCGATCAGCAATTCCTCTTTTGTTTCCAACTGGGAATTGTCGGCGGTTCGTGCGACCAGCGTGGTGCGCCTGCTGGCTGACAGCGGCATCGCGGCGGCCCGGCTGTCCGCCATCGGACGCGAAGCCAGCCAGCCGATCGCGTCCAACGACACGGCAGAGGGGCGCGCCCGCAACCGGCGGGTCGAGTTGATGATTCTGTCGGGCATGCCGGATACGGTCGAGGAGATTCCCGTACACGCCAACTCGTCCCAGCCTTGAAAATGGGGGAATAGGCCCGATACTTCAGGTTCCGTTGACCGGATTGAGAAGATCTGACCATGCCCAGTGACCCGCTTGAAGGCGAAGTACTTCCCGATAACCGTCAGTTGCCGGCCGCGCCGGCGCTACCAGCCGAGCTCTATCTGCTGCCGCTGACCGAAAAACCCTTTTTCCCGGCGCAAACCCTGCCGTTGCTGATGAATGAGGCGCCCTGGCTATCGACGGTCGAGGCCATCGGCGAGAGCCCGCATCATATGGTGGGGCTGGTGGTGGTCAGGCCGGACAACAGCGACGATGTGGTACGCGCCGATTTCAACAATGTAGGCACCGTCGTGCGCATTCATCATCCGGTTCGCTCCGACGGGAAAATGCAGTTCATCGCCGAGGGCTCGCGCCGCTTCCGCATCGTCGAATGGCTGTCCGAGACCCCGCCGTACAAGGTCCGGGTCGACTATCCGAACGAGACCGGCAGGCCGGAATCGGAGGAAATCCGCGCTTATTCCATCGCGATCATCAACATGATCAAGGAGCTGCTGCCGCTCAATCCGCTGTACTCGGAAGAGCTGAAGTTCTTTCTCAACCGTTTCGGTCCCAACGAGCCGTCGCAACTGACGGATTTCGCCGCCAGCCTCACCACCGCGTCGAAGCAGGAACTGCAGGACGTGCTGGAAGCCTTCGGCCTGAAGAAGCGCATGGAGAAAGTGCTGGTTCTGCTGAAGAAGGAGCTCGACGTCGCGCGCCTGCAGTCGGATATCCGCGAAAAGGTCGACGAGAAGATGAGCGAGCAGCAGCGCGAATTCTTCCTGCGCCAGCAGTTGAAGGCGATCCAGAAGGAACTCGGTCTTGCCAAGGACGACAAGACAGCCGAACTCGATACCTTCAACGAGCGTCTCGCCAAACTGACGGTGCCCGAGCAGGCACAGAAACGCATCGACGAGGAAATGCACAAGCTGTCGCTGCTGGAAACCGGCTCGCCCGAATATACCGTCACCCGTAACTATCTCGACTGGCTGACCGTGTTGCCGTGGGGCGTGCACACCCAGGACAAGATCGACCTCGAGCACGCGCGCGGCATCCTCGACCGCGACCACGACGGGCTGGAAGACGTCAAGGACCGCATCATTGAATTTCTCGCCGTTGGCGCGATGAAAGGCGAGATGGCCGGCTCGATCCTGCTGCTGATCGGGCCGCCCGGCGTCGGCAAAACCTCGATCGGCAAGTCGGTGGCCGAAGCGCTGGGACGCAAGTTCTACCGCTTCTCGGTCGGCGGCATGCGCGACGAAGCCGAGATCAAGGGCCACCGCCGCACCTACATCGGCGCCATGCCGGGCAAGTTCGTGCAGGCGCTGAAGGAAGTCGGGTCGGCCAACCCGGTCATCATGCTGGACGAAATCGATAAAATCGGCGCCAGCTTTCAGGGCGATCCGGCCTCGGCATTGCTGGAAGTGCTCGACCCCGAGCAGAACGCGGACTTCCTCGACCATTACCTCGACGTGCGCTTCGATCTGTCGAAGGCGCTGTTCATCTGCACCGCCAACGATTTTTCGATTCCGTCGGCGCTGCTCGACCGCATGGAAGTCATCCGTCTTTCCGGCTATATCACCGAGGAAAAAGTCGCGATCGCCAGGCACCACCTGTGGCCGCGGGTGCTGGAACGGTCCGGGCTAAAGAAGAACCAGCTTGTCATCAGTGAAAGCGCGCTGCGCCATGTGATCGAGGGCTATGCACGCGAATCCGGCGTACGCAACCTGGAAAAACAGCTGGGCCGGGTCGCACGCAAGGCCGTCGTGAAAATCCTCGGCGGTGCCGCCACGCCGATCAAAATCGGCGTCAAGGAAGTCGAGGCTTATCTCGACAAGCCGGTATTCACCCGCGAAAAACCGATGAGCGGCGTTGGCGTGGTCACCGGTCTCGCATGGACCGCGATGGGCGGCGCCACGCTGCCGGTTGAGGCCACGCGCGTGCACACGCTCAACCGCGGCTTCAAGCTCACCGGCAAGCTCGGCGACGTGATGAAGGAGTCGGCCGAAATCGCCTATAGCTACGTCGCCTCGCATCTCAAGTCCTATGGCGCAGACCGGACTTTCTTCGATACCAGTTTTGTCCATCTGCACGTGCCGGAGGGCGCCACGCCCAAAGATGGCCCCAGCGCCGGCGTCACCATGGCGACCGCGCTGCTGTCGCTGGCAAAAAACGTCAAAATCAATCGTCCGCTGGCGATGACCGGTGAACTGACACTGACTGGCCAGGTGCTGCCGGTGGGCGGCATCCGCGAAAAGGTCATCGCCGCGCGCCGCATCGGTATTTCGGAACTCATCCTGCCCGACGCCAACCGGCGCGATTTCGACAAGCTGCCCGATCACATCCGCGCCGGGCTGACGGTGCATTTCGCCAAGCGGTATCAGGATGTGGCGGCGGTGGTGTTTGGGTGATCCCTGCGAACGGCTTGTCTTGCCTCTGATTTGTGATTAATGTAAGGAATCCTTACTTCGACGACGAGGACGCAATGCTTGCCAAACTCACCTCCAAGAACCAGCTCACCCTGCCCAAGAGCGCGACCAACGCATTGGGTGAGGTCGAATACTTCGACGTGCAGACCCGCGACGGCCAGATCATCCTGACGCCCGTGCGCATCCAGCGAGCGGATGCCGTTCGCGCCAAGCTCGCCGAACTGGACCTCAACGAACAGGATATCGCCGACGCCGTTGCCTGGGCGCGCCAGCCGGCAGGCAAGCGCAAGAAATGAGCCGCCCGCCGCGGGTGGTCATTGATACCAATCTGGTGCTCTCCGCCCTGGTATTCGCCAACGGCCGGCTTGCCGCGTTGCGTCACGCCTGGCAAGGGCAACGTTGTGTGCCGCTCGTCTCCAGGGCCACCACGGCCGAATTGATCCGCGTGCTGGCTTATCCCAAGTTCAAGCTCGACGAAGCAGCCCGGCAGGAATTGCTGGCGGACTACCTGCCTTGGTGCGCCACCGTACGCATACCCAATCCGCCACCCGACACCCCCGAATGCCGCGATCGCTTCGATCAGCCCTTCCTGCAGCTCGCCGCCGCAGGCACTGCCGACTATCTCGTCAGCGGCGATCGGGATTTGCTGAGCCTGGCCGGACAGTTCCAATGTCCGATCCTTACGGCAGAGGCGTTCATGGGAACACTGGCGAACGAGCGGTGAAAGCACACGGCGCCGACGGCAAATTCTTCGACACTCGCTTCGTCCCCATGCACGTGCCGGGGAGCGCCACACCCAAAGATGGTCCCAGTGCTGGCGTCACCATGGTGACTGCGCTGCTGTCGCTGGCAAAAAACGTCAAAATCAATCGTCCGCTGGCGATGACCGGTGAACTGACACTGACTGGCCAGGTGCTGCCGGTAGGCGGCATCCGCGAAAAGGTCATCGCCGCGCGCCGCATCGGTATTTCGGAACTGATCCTGCCCGACGCCAACCGCCGCGACTTCGACAAGCTGCCCGACCACATCCGCGCGGGGATGACGGTGCATTTCGCGAAGCGGTATCAGGATGTGGCGGAGGTCGTGTTTGGATGAGGGCGCGGATTTCAAAGGCTGTCCGAACCCCCCAGCTATGCTTTCAGGTTTGCCTATGTGGGTGTGCTGAGAGTAGAGTGCTTGAAAATCAAACGATTACAACGCCTAGTCTGCCGAATGTTCGAATCTTGGTGGCGTGAGATATCAGATGTGCGCTGTCTAGATTACGTTGGAGCATTTACATAAATGGGCGATTTGCGGTACTCAGTTACTTACCTACTACATCGCTTTACACGCTGCAGCGGTAATCCCCCCACAAATTAACTGAAGTCAGAAGTGGAATTTTCTCGTAATCT
>CAYVOR010000013.1:0-49583 GCA_964452995.1 uncultured Thiobacillus sp. | reverse complement strand
CCAGCTACCGCATCAACACCCACACCTATCGGCTGTAAATTGTTAAAGATCAATCTCTTATTGACTTCGCTGATATCGCGTTGCCGTTTCGAGAGGTGCGCATTCTACAGAACTTCCAGAATACTGCAACATCTGATTCGAAATGGTTGCGGGGGCAGGATTTGAACCTACGACCTTCGGGTTATGAGCCCGACGAGCTGCCAGACTGCTCCACCCCGCGCCTGTTCGCAAATGAAACTGCGTCAATCGAGAAGCGAGACTATAGCAAGGCACGCTCAGCCCCGTCAACTCCTGCGGACTTTCCGACAAAGCCCATTGAGCCTTGTCAACAATATGTCCAATGTTTTCAACTGGCTCAGTGAATTTCACCGCAGCAGTCCAGGAAGACCATAACGACTGACCGCGCGAAACAGCCGAAAAACATGCACACTTATTGTGCACAGACGAGGCATTGATAAACTCGCTACCATTCAACTTCACATCGACTGAAAGCCTGCTAGTGCGTGTTTCCGATTTTTCCCTGTCGCGCCTGCCACGCATCGAATTCGGCGCAGGGGTGCTTGCCAGATTGCCGGCCATCGCGCGGACATATGGCACACATGCCCTGCTCGTAACCGGAGCCGGCGCATTGAAAAGCTCGCCATTCTGGGCGACCGTCACAACCGGACTGGCGGCGCAGGGCATGTCATGGCTGCATCTGGCCATTCCAGGCGAGCCTTCCCCGAAAATGGTGGATGAGGCAGTGCGTACCTTGCGTCTGGAACCCGTCAACGTGGTGATCGGGGTCGGCGGAGGCAGCGCACTGGATGCTGCCAAGGCGATTGCCGGTTTGCTCAAGCCCGGCAATTCGGTGATGGATCATCTGGAGGGCGTAGGACCCGAACTCCCGTATGCGGGTCCGGCCATACCGTTCATTGCGGTGCCCACCACCGCCGGCACCGGTTCGGAAGTAACCAGAAACGCCGTACTGAGCGTGCGTGGCACGAACGGCTTCAAGAAATCTTTCCGCGACGAAAAACTGGTGGCCGAGGTCGCACTGGTCGATCCCGATCTGCTGGCGACCTGTCCGCCGGCCGTTATCGCGGCAAACGGCATGGACGCCATCACCCAGTTACTGGAATCCTTTGTCTCAAGCCGCGCCGCGCCACCGACCGATTCGCTTGCCTGGGGCGGCATGAAGGTCGCGCGCGATGGACTGCTGGCCTTGTATGCAGACCCGGGCGACGCGGAGGCGCGCAACCGAATGGCCTATGCCGCATTGGTGTCCGGCATCACGCTGGCACAGGTCGGACTCGGCTCGGTGCACGGCTTGGCGGCGCCGCTGGGGGCATTCTTCCCGATTCCGCATGGTGTCGTTTGCGGCACGCTGGTGGCGCAGGCCACACGCGTCAATATCGACGCGCTGCAGGCGCGCGAACCGAATCACCCGGCGCTGGAAAAATATGCCCAGATAGGGCGCCTGCTGAGCAGACAGGGCAATATGAGCCACGCCGAATCGCACGCCGCGCTGGTCGATACGCTGGATAGCTGGACCCAGGCGCTCCAGCTTCCGCCCCTGGCGCATTACGGCGTGACGCACGCCGATATCCCGCGCATCGTGGCCAACAGCCGCGGCAGCAGCATGAAAACCAATCCGATTGCGCTCACCGACGCCGAAATCGCAAGCATCCTCGCCGTGCGGATCTGATCAACGCGCGCTCAAGTTGAGCGGCCATCGTCCGCTATTTCTGCGACGTCATCCTCTGGAATGCAACCATGCCCGGCCTTCTGATTTTCTTCATCGTGCTCGCACTCCCGGCTATCTACGGCATATTCATCTTCAACCAGCTGGTCGCGCTGAAGCATAATGTCGGCAAGGCCTGGTCGAACATCGACATTCTGCTCAAGCAGCGCCACGACGAATTGCCGAAGCTGGTCGAAACCTGCAAGCAATACATGCAGTTCGAACAGGAGACGCTTGAAAAAGTGATGCACGCACGCAGCCAGGTCGCGAGCGCACGGGCGTCGCAGAATATTCCTGCGCTGGGACAAGCCGAAGGCGCGTTGCGGCTCGGCCTGGGGAATCTGTTCGCCGTCGCCGAAGCCTATCCCGAACTGAAGACCAACGAGACATTCCAGCACCTGCAGGCACGCATTACCGGGCTGGAAAACGCAATTGCCGACCGCCGCGAGTTTTACAACGATTCGGTCAACGTCAACAACGTTCGGGTGGAACAATTCCCCGATACGCTCGTGGCGCGCCTGTTCGCTTTCCGCCAGTTTCAGCTGCTGCGCTTCGCAGCCGAAGAAAAGAAAGACGTTGACCTGACACAGCTCTTCGATCGCTGATGTTTCCCGCACGCTGGACAGACGAATGGCGGTACGATTATGTCAATTTCGCGCTGGGTGGCGGCAATCTGGTCATCCTGCTGCTCGGCTTCCAGTTGCATTCACACCTGGGCTGGCAAATCAGCCTTGCGCTGGTCGGCCTGACCAGCTTCTGGGCGTGGTTGGCCAACCTCAAGCGCTATCGCTCCGTGGCGGATACGCCGACCGCGCGTATCGCTTCGGCTCCACAAGGCTACGTCGAGCTTTTCGGACGCGGCAGGCAGCCACCCGGCGACCGCCTGGCCAGTCCGGTCAATGGCCTGCCCTGCCTGTGGTACCGCTATCGGATCGAGCGGCGAAACAACGACCGCTGGGAACTCGTCGAATCCGGGATATCGCACGATACGTTCGGCATGGACGACGGCAGCGGCAGCATACTGATCGACCCCGACGGCGCGGAAATCCTTACTTCACACAAGCAGGTGGCAACGGCGGGCAATTTTCGTAAAACGGAATGGACGCTGATCGAAGGCGACACCCTTTACGTCCTCGGCGATCACGTCACACTGGGTGGACCCAACGCCGTGCTCGACAAAAAAGCCGATCTCTCCACGCTGCTGACCGAATGGAAAGCCGACAAGACCGCTCTGCTGGCACGCTTCGACACCGATCGCAA
This sequence comes from uncultured Thiobacillus sp., assembly GCA_964452995.1. Classification (GTDB taxonomy): domain Bacteria; phylum Pseudomonadota; class Gammaproteobacteria; order Burkholderiales; family Thiobacillaceae; genus Thiobacillus. The sequence goes on along the minus strand of CAYVOR010000013.1, from coordinate 46,600 downwards.
CGGCGAAATCAGCCTAGACGAATGGGAACGCGCGCGCCAGGCCGCATCCGCGGAGGTCGATCACGCGCATCTCGACATCCGTTTGAAAGACGGCGTCCATCTGGTGCGCAAACCGTCGTACGGTCGTCCCTTCCTGATCGCCAACCGCAACGTCACTGCGCTGGAGCGGCATTTCTGGCTGTGGAGCTGGCTGCATCTGGCACTGATGGGGGCTACCCTGTTCGGCCTGACGCTGCTTGGACGCATGGCCTGAGCAGCGCTTGCCCTGTCCGGCTTACCGCCCTATAGTCAGGGCACGGAGGACGCGACATGAAACCTGCCATACCCGAAACGCCTGCTGACTACGACCAGGCCCGCATCATCGAACGTCCCGATGGATGCTACTGGATCGATGCCACCACCGGCGAGGAATACGGTCCCTTCGCCAGTCTGCTGGAAGCCATACAGGACATGGAGTACAACGCCGACAGCGACTACGAACCTGGTGAAACGGTGGAAGAAGCCGAAGATGAAATCGGCATTTCAGACTGGATCGATCCCGATACTGGCGATCCCGGCGACGAATCTCACCGCCCGGTGGACTGATCTCCGTCGTCTGGCCTTGATCGTCTGGACGTATTCCATTCAGTGGCTTCTGCCATGCGCGCCTCACCCATGCGCGCCTCGCGCTCGAACGGATTATCGCGATAGGGATGACCGCCGCGCAGCCACGCAAGCAGCCCCGCCAGCGGATACAGCATCAGCAGCAAAATACCCCAGCGTTCAAATTGCCTGACATGCACACGCTCGTGCGCGCGCGTCGCGTCCAGCGCGCCCGCTGATACGCCCAGCACGACGTGCCCCAGCGTGATTGCCACAACCGGTCCGCTGAAAGGGAATCCGCGACGCAACACCCATGCCGGCCATCCGCCCGCTGCTTCCAGCACGCCATCCACCCGGAGCAGGGTGCCCCCGCTCCCCCGCGCAACCAGTGCGACCAGCGCGACCAGCGCGCCCACCAGGGTTACCGGCAACGCCCACAGATAGCACAGCAAACGGAGCATTCAGACATCCAGTACGTCCGCAAACCAGTGTGCCTCGTCCACGCCTCCCGCCGCGAAATGCTTGTGCGCCAGATCGAGCTGCGCAGCCGTTCCCGCTGCATACACATCGAAACGAGACAAGTCTGGATAATCCGTCACGATGTTTTTCAGCAGCGTGTCGAGATCGTCGGTCGGTGGGTGTGGCAGATAGTTGAAATTGTCCAGCGCGTCGGCCCAGGTACGGCACAGGTTGTCCTGATAGTGTCCGGTCTCGTCGGCCACCCAGTGCAGGTCGATCGATTCGGCGAGTTCCAGCGACATTGCATGCTGGACCAGACTCTTGATCGGCGCGAAGCCGACACCCAAGGCAAGGAAAATCACGGGCCGCTTTGAATTCTCGTCCAGCACGACTTTGCCGAACGGGCCTTCCAGTTCGACCGTATCGCCGGCTTTCAGTGCGCTGAACACGGCCTCGGCGAATACATCACCGGGGCGACGCGGAATCTGCAGTTCGATATTGCGGTCTTCACACGGACAGCTGGCAATGGCATAACGCCCGCGCCCACCGTCGATCGAGACCTCGATGCTTTGTCCGCCAAGGTATTGCAGGCGCTGACTCCGCGGCGTCAGCAGATGGAGCGCCGCCATCTGCGGATTGAATATTTCCACCGACTTGACCTTGGCGCTGATCTGCTGCACCGGAATGTCAAACGTGCCCTCGATGTTGGCCTCGATCACCACATCGTTCACCGGTGCATACGAGCACATCAGAATCATCCCGGCGTCTTTATCAGCCTGCTTCATCACATAGTCGTAGGCGCGAACTTTTTTTACTTCGCCCGATAGCACACGTGCCTTGCAATCGCCGCAGTTGCCGTTACTGCAGCCGTAGTTGAGCGAAACTCCATGGCGCAGCGCGGCATCGAGCAGCGTGTCGTTGCCCTCCACAACAAATTCGTGCCCGCTCGGCTGGATCGTGACGTGTGCTGACATGACTTTAAGTATCCTTTCCTGTGCAATCGTTGTCTGCGCCAGCACCGCATCCGGCGGCATCTCGGCCAGGTTGCGCAGCAGAAATGCGCGAATGCTGTGCAAGGCGTGATGGGTTTCGGTGCTGGCATCTTCATCGAATTCGTCGATCTTGTCGTCCAGCCAGGCCATTACGTTACTGTAATGCAGCAACAGGGTCCTGGCAGCGGCATACTCGTCGCTCAATTCCGTGAGCCGTGCCGCCAGCACCCCTTTGTCCGGCAGCACGCTTTCGTAAACCCGCTTGGCAAATGCCTTGTCCTTGATTTCCTGGACCCGGCGAAACTCGGCGTCGTCGTCCCATTTCACCTCGGGAAACACGCGCAGTAATTCGTCGAGATCGACCATGCCGTCAAAGGTTGCCAGCACACCGCTCCGGATGATTTCCTGCAGCGCATGGCGCGGCTGGCCGACCAGTTTGGCCACGCGGGAAAGCGGAAGTAAATGGCTCATAACGTGATGTTACTACGTGTGCGCGGCAGACAGACCCGGCACTTCACCAAATAGTGAATTCCCGACTCGCCCGCCCCTTCCATCTGCCCATACAATCCCATCATGCCCTCCATCACCACCCGCCCATGCCCTGCTGACGCCTGCGCCACCCTCGAACAGGCCGGCCTCGCGCCGGCCTGGGCACGGCTGTATGCCGCACGTGGCGTCAGCCATCCCGACGAAGTCGCCCACCGCCTGACGCAATTGCTGCCGCCCGCGGGTCTGTTGAACATCGAGCGGGCCGCCACGCTGCTGGCCGATGCCATTCAGGCACGCAAGCATCTGCTCATCATCGCCGACTACGATGCCGACGGCGCCACTGCCTGCGCGGTCGGCGTACGCGGACTCACCCTGCTCGGCGCACGCGTCGACTACCTGGTCCCCAACCGGCTCGAACACGGTTATGGTCTCACGTCCGATATCGTGAAACTCGCCGCCGCGCGCCAGCCCGACCTGCTGGTCACGGTGGACAACGGCATCGCCGCGGTCGAAGGCGTGGCGACGGCAAACGCGCTCGGCATCCCGGTACTGGTCACCGACCATCATCTGCCTGGCGATACGCTGCCGGACGCCGCCTGCATCGTCAATCCCAACCAGCCGGGTTGCGGCTTCGGTTCGAAGAATCTGGCGGGAGTCGGCGTGATGTTCTACGTGCTGCTGGCGCTGCGCGCCGAGCTGCGCCAGCGCGGTGCCTATGCCGACACGGCCGAACCGGATCTGCGCGCCCTGCTCGACCTCGTCGCGCTCGGCACGGTGGCCGACGTGGTGAAGCTCGACGCCAACAACCGCACCCTGGTTGCGCAAGGCCTGGCGCGCATGCGCGCCGGACACGCCAGTGCCGGCGTCAACGCGCTGTTTCGTGCCGCCGGGCGCGATCCAGCACGTGCCACCGTGTTCGACCTCGGCTTCATGCTCGGCCCGCGTCTCAATGCCGCCGGCCGCCTCGACGACATGGCACTCGGCATCGAATGCCTGCTGGCCGACGACCCCGCCAGCGCGCAGCAACTGGCGCAGCAGCTCGACACGCTCAATCGTGCGCGGCGCAATGTCGAAGCCGGCATGCTGGAGGAAGCACTCGCCATTCTCGCCACCTTCAACCCAACCGACAGTCATAGCCTCACGGCGTTTCAGCCGGACTGGCACATCGGCGTAATCGGCATTCTGGCTTCGCGTCTCAAGGACAAATTCCACCGTCCCGCCATCGTCCTCGCCGGTAGCGAGGAGGGAGATCTCAAGGGCTCCGGCCGTTCCATTCCCGGCCTGCATTTACGCGATGCGCTCGACCTGGTCGACAAGCGCCATCCGGGCCTGATCCTCAAATTCGGCGGCCACGCCATGGCCGCGGGACTCAGCATTCCTGCCGGACGTCACACGGAATTCAGCCAGGCATTCGAAGCCGTCGTGCGCGAACTGATCGAACCCGCAGATCTGGAAGGAAGGATCGAAACCGACGGCGAACTGGATCTCGCCGAGCACAGTTATGCCCTCGCCGAACAGTTTGATCACGCGGTCTGGGGACAGGGTTTCCCCGCGCCACTGTTCACCGGCACCTTCGACGTCGTGACGCAGCGCGTAGTCGGTGAAAAACACCTGAAACTCAAGCTGGCGCGTGGAAAAGCCGCGTTCGATGCCATGCGCTTTTTCCATCCCGATCCGCTGCCCGACCGCATCCACGCCGTCTACGCGCTGACGCCGAACGAATTCAATGGCCAGCAGTCACTGCAACTCAAACTGCAGCACTGGGAGCCGGCTTGAGCAGACTCAAGATTCAAGACACAAGACTCAAGGCACGCGTTTGCCCTCGCACCCCGGAATCTTGCACCTTGCACCTTGCACCTTGCACCTTGCACCTTGCACCTTGCATCTTGAATCTTGAATCTTGAATCTTGAATCTGATTTTTATGCCGCCGGTCACACTCGCCCTCATCCTGCTGAATGTTTTCGTCTATGGGCTCGAACTCGTCACCGGTCCCGAGATCATTCACGTCTTCGGCCTGTGGCCGCCGGGCTCGGGCGGTACCTTCCATGTCTGGCAACTGGTGACCTACAGCTTCCTGCACGGCTCGCTGACACACCTGGGGTTCAACATGTTCGCCGTGTGGATGTTCGGCGCCGAACTGGAACGGCGCTGGAACGACCTGCGCTACCTGTTGACCTACCTGCTTAGCGTCGTGGTGGCCGCCATGACACAAATCGTCGTCTCCGGTTATTTCCTGCACAGCAGCAGTCCCGTCATCGGCGCTTCCGGCGGCGTGTTCGGCCTTCTGCTGGCCTATGCACTGTATTTCCCCCGCAACGTCATCACCGTCGTATTCCTGCCCTTCATCCGGATCCCCACGCGCACTTTCGTGCTGGGCTACGGAATCATCGAACTCGTCCTCGGCCTCACCAGCACCGATGCCGGCGTTGCCCACTTCGCCCATCTCGGCGGGTTGTTCGGCGGCTGGTTGGGGGTGCAGTATTTCCGTGGGCGCGGAATCTTCGGCCAGCGGCCTTCGGGTTAGAGATTCAAGTCACAAGATAAAAGAGGAAAGGTTTACGGATGCGCCAACCAGGCAAGTCGCTCCAGCAGTCCTTTAATCTTGAATCCTGCACCTGACATGTTTCACGCATAGCCGTCAGGATTGCCCGCCTGCCATCGCCACGCATCGGCACACATGCGCGCCAGATCGTATTCCGCGCGCCAGCCCAGATCACGTGCCGCACGCGCCGGATCGGCCCAGCATTGCGCGACGTCGCCGGCGCGACGCGCCACGATCCGGTACGGCACGGGTTTACCGCTGGCCGTCTCGAATGCGCGCGCCATATCGAGCACGCTCACACCATGGCCGGTGCCCAGGTTCCAGGTCTGCACGCCACCCAGTTGCAGCAGTCTGCTCAGCGCGGCCACATGCCCGCGTGCCAGGTCGACCACGTGAATGTAGTCGCGCACCCCGGTGCCATCCGGCGTCGGATAGTCACCGCCAAAGACGTTGAGATGCGGGCGGCGTCCCACTGCCACCTGCGCCACATAGGGCATCAGATTGTTGGGAATGCCGCGCGGATCCTCGCCAATCAGGCCCGACTCGTGCGCGCCCACCGGGTTGAAATAACGCAATAGTGCGATGGTCCAGCCAGCATCCGCCAACGCGATATCGCGCAGCATCTCCTCGATGAATAATTTGGAACGGCCGTAAGGATTGGTCGCCGACAGCGGAAAATCTTCTGTAATCGGTACCGTCGCCGGATCGCCGTACACCGTGGCGGATGACGAGAACACCACCGTCTTCACACCAACCGCCGTCATCTCCTCGAACAACGCGATGCTGCCGGCGATGTTGTTGTCGTAATACAGAAGCGGCTTTTCCACCGACTCGCCCACCGCTTTCAACCCGGCGAAATGCACCACCGCGTCGATCGCATGCTCGGTGAACAATTTGCGCAACGCTACGCGGTCACGGATGTCACCCTGCACGAATGCCACCGGTTTGCCGGCAATCTGCGCCACCCGCTCCAGCGATTTCACGCTGCTGTTCGACAGGTTGTCGAACACCACCACCTCGTGGCCCGCCGCCAGGCATTCCACTGCAGTATGCGAGCCGATATAGCCCGCGCCGCCCGTCAATAACACATTCACCCGCGTCTCCTGCGTTTCATGATCATTTACTGTCCGCCTCCAGACACAGCGCCAGCGCGCCGCGCCAGTCCTGAAGACTTATACCGAATGTCTGCTTCAGCTTGTCGTTATTCAATCGTGAATTGAGCGGCCGCTTCGCCGGGGTTGGATAATCACTGCTGGCGATGGGAAGCAGACGGGCATTCGCCCCATCAAGCGTCCGTATCGCCTCGGCGAAACCGTGCCACGAGGTCTGGCCTGCATTCGTCATATGGTAGATGCCCCAGGGTTCCGTCCGGCCGAATCCGCTTGCCGGGGAAGCGATCTGGCCCAGCACCAGTGCCGTGGCCTCGGCCAGGTCGCGGCACCAGGTCGGCGCGCCAATCTGGTCGGCGACGATCTTCAGTTCCGGTCGCTCGCGCATCAGGCGGCGCATGGTCAGCAGGAAGTTGCTGCCGCGCGCGCCATACACCCAGGATGTACGAAAAATGAGATGACGGCAGCCCGCAGCCTGGATGGCGCGTTCACCTGCCAGCTTGGTCGCGCCATACACATTGAGCGGATCGCAGGAATCGTCTTCGCACCAGGGGGTGTCCCCGCTGCCGTCGAACACATAGTCGGTGGAGTAATGAACCAGCAGCGCGTTCAAGCGGGCCGTCTCTTCGGCCAGCACACCCGGCGCAACGGCATTCACCGTGTGGGCCAACTCCGGCTCGCTCTCGGCCTTGTCCACAGCGGTATAGGCCGCCGAATTGACGATGATGGCCGGTGCAATGTCGCGCACCGTCTGGCGTATCGCATCGGCATCCAGCAGATTCATGGCGCCGGAATCCAGCGCGACCACCTCGCCCAGACAACCAAGCGTGCGCCGTAATTCCCAGCCAACCTGGCCACGTGCGCCCGAGAGAAGAATGCGCGGAGTGGTCGTCACGCGTACACCTCCGCGTCCTTGAGCAAGGGCTGAACCTGGTCCTTGTCGGACAATACCGGCTTCCCTTCAAGCGGCCAGGCCACGCCGATCTGTGGATCGTCCCAGCGGACGCCACGGTCCCACTGCGGGGCGTAGTAAGTGGTGGTCTTGTAGAGAAAATCGGCGCTATCGGACAGCACCAGAAACCCATGCCCGAACCCGGGTGGAATCCACATCATGCGGTAATTGCCAGCCGAGAGCTCGTAACCGACCCACTGCCCGAAATGCGGCGAGGACTTGCGCAGATCCACAGCCACGTCGAAGACTGCGCCACTCACCACACGAACCAGTTTTCCCTGTGGTTCGTTGATCTGGTAATGCAATCCACGCAGCACGCCCTTGGCCGAGCGCGAATGGTTGTCTTGCACGAAATCCACATCCAGCCCCAGCGCAGCAAAGGTCTGACGGTTCCAGCTTTCCATAAAAAAACCGCGTGCATCGCCGAATACCTTGGGTTCGAGAAGGAGAACACCAGGAAGAGAAGTTTCGATGAGATTCATTTTTTTTGGGGCGAGCAGGGAGTGGGGAGCAGCAAGCGGTGAGTGGTGAGCGGGGAGCGGTTACCGCTTACCGCTCACCGCTCCCCGCTCACCATTTAAAAAATCCGTTCTCGAAGCATATTCAGCAAATATTGTCCGTACCGATTCTTCTTCATGGGAGCGGCCAGTTTCTCGACTTGCTCGGCTGTGATATAGCCCTGTCGATAGGCGATTTCTTCCGGGCAGGCGATCTTCAGACCCTGACGCTTCTCGATCGTCTCGATGAATAGTGAGGCTTCCAGCATCGACTCGTGGGTACCGGTATCCAGCCAGGCGTGGCCGCGGCCCATGATCGACACATTGAGTTCGTCCGCGTCAAGATAGTAGCGATTGACGTCGGTGATTTCCAGTTCACCCCGCGACGATGGCTTCAGGTTGCGGGCAATGTCGACCACCTGGCTATCGTAGAAATAGAGCCCCGTCACCGCATAATGCGATTTGGGCTGTGCGGGCTTTTCTTCCAGGCTGATCACTTTACCGGACGCGTCGAAATCCACTACGCCATAACGTTCCGGATCGTGCACACGATAGGCAAATACCGTGGCGCCGGTTTGCTGTTCACTGGCCGCACGCAACTCTTCAGCCATCTCGTGACCATAGAAAATGTTGTCGCCCAGTACCAGCGCACTAGGGCCAGAAGCAACAAAATCCGCGCCGATAATAAAGGCCTGCGCCAGCCCCTCCGGATTGGGCTGTACCGCGTACTGCAGACTGATGCCCCACTGGCTGCCATCGCCCAGCAACTGCTCGAAGCGCGGCGTATCCTGCGGTGTCGAAATGATCAGGATGTCACGTATGCCTGCCTGCATTAGCGTGGCAAGCGGGTAATAGATCATCGGCTTGTCGTAAATCGGCAGCAATTGTTTGGACACGGCAAGCGTCGCCGGATACAGGCGGGTGCCGGAACCGCCGGCGAGGATGATGCCTTTTCGGGGAGCGGGGAGCGGGGAGCGGGGAGCAGTTGGGGGTGGCATGGTCATTCAGTCTCTTTCATTTTCTTGTGCAGGCCAAAAACCAGTTTGCTCGTTCTTTCAAGCAAGGGCTCGACCTGATTTTCATCTGATCCCACAAATCCGGGTCGGATGGCAATTTGATGTTGGGTATCCAATTCGCTTAACGAACCCCGAGCAATGCTGAGAAACCGGGCGAATTCGCGGCTCCCATCCCGAGCAGCGCCCTCAGCCAGATTACTCGGTATGGAAACCGCGGCACACCGCATCTGTGACACCAAACCGTACTGTTCCCGCGCCGGAAAAGCCGCAGCGATCCGATAAATCACCTCGACCAATTCCATCGCACTTTTCCACGCCTCGAGCCGCTCATGAGGTTTACCGCTCATCGCCTATCCCACCTTCCCGCTCCCTGCTCACCACCCCATCCACCCACGCCATGTTGTCCAGGTACCAGCGCACCGTCTTGCGAATGCCCGTCTCGAATGTCTCGGCTGGTTTCCAGCCCAGTTCGCGATGGATCCTGCTGGCGTCGATCGCGTAGCGGCGATCGTGGCCGGGGCGGTCCTTCACGTAGGTGAGCAGCCGCGCATACGGCCCGGCCGGGTCGGGACGCATTTCGTCGAGCAGCGCGCACACCGTCTTCACGATCTCGATGTTCGGCATCTCGTTCCAGCCGCCGACGTTGTAGGTCTCGCCGGTCTTGCCGTGCGCCAGCACGGTGCGGATCGCCGAGCAGTGATCGGTGACGTACAGCCAGTCGCGCACATTCATGCCGTCGCCGTAAATCGGCAACGGCTTACCGCGGGTGGCATTGAGGATCATCAGCGGAATCAGCTTTTCCGGGAACTGGTAGGGGCCGTAATTGTTCGAGCAGTTCGTCGTCAGCACCGGCAGGCCATAGGTATGGTGATACGCACGCACCAGATGATCGGACGACGCCTTGCTGGCCGAATACGGGCTGTTGGGCGCAAACGGCGTGGTCTCGGTGAACGGCGCGTCATCCGGTCCCAGCGATCCGTAGACCTCGTCGGTGGACACGTGCAGGAAGCGGAACGCTGCCTTTTCTTCTTCGGGCAGACTCATCCAGTGGCCGCGCACTTCTTCCAGTAGATGGAAGCTACCCACCACGTTGGTCTGGATGAAGTCCTCCGGGCCGTGGATCGAGCGGTCGACGTGCGACTCGGCGGCGAAATTGACGATCGCGCGCGGGCGATGCTGAGTCAGCAGCCTGCCGACCAGCGCGCGGTCACCGATATCGCCCCGCACAAAAATATGACGCGCATCGTCCTTGAGACTCGCCAGGCTCTCCAGGTTGCCTGCGTAGGTGAGCTTGTCGAGATTGACGACCGGCTCGTCGTTTACGCGCAGCCAGTCCAGAATGAAATTCGCACCGATGAATCCGGCGCCGCCCGTAACCAGTATCACAATGTTGCTCCCTGATATTTATTGTGTCTTCAGCACTTAACCTGTGTGCGCCCTTCAACTAGTTCAGGCCAGCCGCATTCAGGAAATCTCCGTAGGCCTGTTTGATTCCCTGCACAAAGGGTGTTTTTGCCTGCCATCCCATGCCATGCAGTCGCGTCACGTCCATCAGCTTTCTTGGCGCGCCATCCGGCCTGGTCGCGTCGAACACGATTTCGCCTTCATACCCCACCACGCTTTTGACCGTTTCAGCCAGCTCGCGAATGGTGAGATCTTCGCCCACGCCGATGTTCATCAGCGGCGCCAGGCCATCGTTGCGATCCTGCCCCAGCAGCGGGACGAACTGCTCATCCGGCAGGTTCATGAGGTAGACGCAGGCGTCGGCCATGTCTTCGCTGTAGAGAAATTCACGTCTGGGCGTACCTGTGCCCCACACGGAAACCGACGGTTCAAGTTGCAAGTTGCAAGTTGCAAGGAGCCGGCCCTTGAGGTCCTGCGGGATGGGACCGTTTCTGGCTTCGTCCTGCTCAATGGCGGGCCAGTTGCGCTCCGATGCCAGTTTGGCCAGATGAAACTTGCGGATCATGGCCGGGATGACATGCGAGTTCATCAGATTGTAGTTGTCCCCCGGACCATACAGATTGGTCGGCATGACGGCCAGATACTGGGTTTTGTACTGCCGGTTGTAGCTCCAGCACATCTCGATGCCGGCGATCTTGGCCAGCGCATACGGCCGGTTGGTCGGCTCCAGCTCGCTGGTGAGCAGGTGTTCTTCCTTCATCGGCTGCGGCGCGCGCTTGGGGTAGATGCAGCTGGAGCCGAGGAACAGCAGGCGCCTGACATTGTTCCTGTATGCCGCATGGATGATGTTGGTCTGGATGGCGAGGTTGTCGCGGATGAATTCGGCGGGATAGGTGTTGTTGGCATGGATGCCGCCGACCCTGGCTGCTGCAAGGAACACGTAGTCGGGCTTTTCTGCTGCGAAGAAGGCTTCCACTACCGCCTGGCTGGTGAGGTCGAGTTCGGCGTGGGTGCGGGTGACGAAGTTCGTATAGCCCTTGTCGCGCAGGGTGCGCAGGAGGGCGGAACCGACCAGGCCGCGATGGCCAGCGATGTAGATTTTAGAATCCAATTTCAAGTTACAAGTCCCAAGTTACAAGTTACAAGTCCCAAGTTGCAAGCCTCAAGTTAAAAGTTCTTTCCGTGCAATTTGTTTAGTGATCACTATTTGTGATCTCAAAGCTGCTTGCGCAAGAAACAAGCTCCAAGCTTTTCCCTTGTAACTTGCAGCTTGAAACTTGCAGCTCAATTCTTCTGCGTTCGTATTGTTTGCATTAACCCGTGGAGCATGCGCGAGATTTCTTCTACTTCCTTGATCCATGCCATGCCAACTTCACGTTCGACATAGCCAATATCTATCGCAATGTACAACTGTGTTCTCAACTCACCAGCCGAACCCTTTGCGTAATTCAGAAAGTTCGCCGTTTCCTTTGCAGAACCACGCTCATAACCTTCTGCGATGTTGGAAGGAACGGATAAGCCCGACCGGGTGATCTGATCGCGAAATCCAAAGTCTTTCAGATCTCTCAGCGATTTATAAAGATCTGCACTCAGCCGTGCTGACCGCTTCCAAACTGCCAGATCCTCAAACCGGGCCACGTTCCCTCCTTGAAACTTGTAACTTGCCCCTTGTAGCGGCTTTTCTACTCGTGATAGTCCATGGCCTTGTAACCATGCTTCTTCACCAGTTCGTCACGCTCGGCAGCCTTGAGGTCTTCGCGCACCATTTCAGCAACCAGTTCATCGAAGCTGATCTTCGGCGTCCAGCCGAGCTTGTCCTTGGCCTTGCCGGGGTCGCCCAGCAGGGTCTCGACTTCGGTGGGGCGGAAGTAGCGCGGGTCGACCGCCACTATCGGGCGGTCTCCAGTTGCAAGATTCAAGTTGGAAGATGCAAGGGAGGTCGCATCCTGCGGTTTACTTGTAACTTGCACCTTGTGACTTGTACCTTTCACGAGGTAGCCCTTCTCCTCCACGCCCTGCCCTTCCCAGCGAATGTCCATGCCGAGTTCCCTGGCGGCGGCGTTGACGAAGTCCCGGACCGAGTACTGAACGCCGGTGGCGATGACGAAGTCTTCGGCGTGGTCCTGTTGCAGCATGAGCCATTGCATTTCCACATAATCCCTGGCGTGGCCCCAGTCGCGCTTGGCGTCCATGTTGCCGAGGAACAGGCAGTCCTGCAGGCCCAGTTTGATTCTGGCCAACGCGCGGGTGATCTTGCGGGTGACGAAGGTTTCGCCGCGGATCGGGGATTCGTGGTTGAACAGGATGCCGTTGCAGGCGTACATGCCGTAGGCCTCGCGGTAGTTGACGGTGATCCAGTAGGCGTAGAGCTTGGCGCAGGCGTAGGGGCTCCGCGGGTAGAAGGGAGTGGTTTCCTTCTGCGGCGTTTCCTGGACAAGGCCGAAGAGTTCGCTGGTGGAGGCCTGATAGAAGCGGGTTGTCTTTTCGAGGCCGAGGATGCGGATGGCTTCGAGGATGCGCAGCGCACCGAGGGCGTCGGAGTTGGCGGTATATTCGGGTTCCTCGAAGCTGACGGCGACATGCGACTGCGCGGCGAGGTTGTAGATTTCGTCGGGCCGCACCTGCTGGATGATACGGATGAGGCTGGAGCTGTCGGTCAAATCACCGTGGTGCAGGACGAATTTGCGATTGGTTTCGTGCGGGTCCTGATACAGGTGATCGATGCGGTCGGTGTTGAAGAGCGAGGTGCGGCGCTTGATGCCGTGCACTTCGTAGCCCTTGCCCAGCAGGAATTCGGCAAGATAGGCGCCGTCCTGGCCGGTGACGCCGGTGATGAGGGCTTTTTTCATATTTCTGAACCCATAACGATTACGTAATCCCGGATTGTCCTGTTTTTCACGCCTGGCTGTCATTTCTTTTGCCGGCATCCAGAAAAAACCCGCCTTTGATCAGACATGAACCGAGATTGTTCATTCGGGCGCGAGATGCAAGGAGCAGGGTGTGCTCCACGTCATCCATGGCGTAGGTTGGGCTGCAAAGCCCAACAAAATTGGCTGCGCTCCGTGTCGGGAATGGGTGTCATGCGCGCGATACGTTTGGGCATCATTTCATTCAGCCCAACCTACGACTGCTGCCCCCTGACTTGCGTCTTGAAATATCAGGCCGTTTCCAGCTCAACATGCACGCGTCGGCCAATCGCCGTAGCAATGTTCACCAGGGCATCCAGCGAAAACCGCGACACACGGCCACGCAAAAGATCATTCATGCGCGGCTGGGTCACACCGCAGCGCGTGGCCGCCTCAGCCTGAGTCCAACCATTTTCCTGCACGATCTCCGCGATTTTCTGCATGAGCTCAGCTCTTGCGCGCAGATTTGCCGCCTGCTCGGGCGTATCGGCAAGGGCATCCCACACACTGTCATAAGTTTCCGACTTGCTCATTTCCGACCTTTCATCAATTGGGTGAAACGCTCTCTGGCGATTTCCAGGTCGCGTTTCGACGTCGCCTGCGTCTTCTTCTGGAAAGCATGAAGCACGACCACGGCATCAGCCATGCGAGCCGTATAAATCACCCGATAGGTACCCGCGTCATCCCACACCCTGACTTCCTCGACTCCTTTGCCAATCGACGGCATCGGCTTGAAATCATCCGGCTGTTTCCCGCGTTGCACCTTATCAAGCTGATAGCCCGCATCCTGCCTGGCATCCTCAGGAAAATCCCGCAAGCATTTGAGCGAGTCGCCGAGAAATCGGATTGGCTTCATTTGATGAAATATACTGGAATGGATATAATTTGCAAGGGGAAAGCCGAAGCATGTGTGGCAATGCTAGCGATGTATGGGCATCCTTTTGGCCTAATCCACGCCCCCTGGCAGGCGTGGCGTCCTCTCCGCGATTTTTGCACCCAAGCCAAGGCCATCAACCCCGCAACCGCACCCGCTGCACCCAACCCGCCAGAAAAACTCCCAAGGCAATCCCCATCCCGTCGGCCAGCAGGTCGTCCAGCCCGAAACTTCGGCCGGGCAGCGCAAGCTGTCGCCATTCGTCCCATGCGCCCAGCGCCATGCATGCAAGCGCCACCATCAAGGGGATACGCACCCCCGACCCGCGCAGCCCCAGAACCAGCAACGCGGCCAGGGTGGCAAACCAGGTCAGATGCGCCAGCTTGTCCCAAGGCATCGGAATCAAGCCCGCCGCCTGCGGCTGATTGCCGCCCCCACACAAACAGGCCGAGCAAAACCACAGCCATGAGGAGGGACGCGCCTGAGATCCAGTTGCTGGAAATCGGGGGTTTCAAATCACCTCCACAAGTCCGCATAAGCCGACAGCAACTTTGGCGCTTCGTATTGCCACTCCAGTTCGTTCACCACCCGGTTGCGGCCAAGCTCACCCATGCGTGCCCGGCGCTCCGGGTCGTCCAGCAGTTCGACAATCTTGCGCGCCATGTCCTCGGGATCGTTTTCCGCGGCATACAGTGACGCTTCCTGCGCCGAGAAACGTCCCTCGGTCAGATCAAACTGCACCACCGGCTTGCCTAGCGCCATGTACTCCATGATCTTGTTCATGGTGGACTTGTCGTTCATCTCGTTGGCCACATCGGGGTTCACGCACACATCTGCGGTGTTGAGCATCTCCAGCAGTGCCTGATCGGGAACGCGGCCGGTAAACGTCACATAATCCGCGATGCCCAGATCCACTGCCAACTGCTTCATCTCGTCCAGTGATGTCCCCCCGCCCACCAGGCCGAAATGCACGTCGCCACGTCCCATCTCCCTGACGATATGCCGTGCCGCCTGCAGCAGCAGATCGATCCCTTCCTGCTTGCCCATCACGCCCACGTAGCCCACCAGATACCGCCGCCCGTGTTTCAGCGCCTCCACCGGCGGAATGATTTTCAATCGGTCGAGTTTCGGCCCGCTGCGCACCACGTACACCTTGTCCGGATTCATGCCGCCGCGCTCGATGGCGATCTTCTTGTATGACTCGTTCGTGGCGATCGACACGTCCGCTGTCCTGAACGTCATGCGCTCCAGCCACACCATCAGCTTCCAGAAAAAGTCGCGGCGGCCGAACTTGGCTTCGTACAGTTCCGGGTTGATGTCATGGTGGTCGAACAGGAATTTCTTGCCGAAGAACAGCTTGAAGAAACCGCCGATCAGAAACAGCAGGTCGGGTGGGTTGCAGGCATGGATGACATTGAATCCCTGCTCCCGCCGCACCTTCCAGGCCAGGCGAAAGGTATGCCACAGCGCGGCCGAGTATTCGACGGCATAGCCCTTGGCGCCCTCCGCCTCCATGGGGAGGTCATACCGGTAAATATGGATACCCTCGATTTCCTCGTAATGGCTCTCGTAACCCTTGCCGGTCGGACAGATGATGGACACCCCGTAGCCATTCGCATGCAGGGTCGTGGCTTCCTGCCAGACCCGGCGATCAAAGGGGGAAGGCAGGTTTTCGACGAGGATGAGGACGCGACGTTTTTCGCTCATGTTCTGTTCTTTTGCCTGTTCTAATAAGGGAAACGCTGAACAAGTCCTTCGACAGGCTCAGGACGAACGGCAACTTATTGATTTCGTTCGTGGTGAGCCCTTCGACTTCGCACAGGAGAGCCTTGTCGAACCATGTTACAAAATCGACTTGTTCAGCGTTTCCCTAAGCAAACAGGCCGTCTCCTCGGCGGCCTGTCACCGGAATCGGCCTACCAGCAAATCCCGTCGTAGTGTTCGCTGCTCATAGCCTTGCTGATGCGCACCAGATCAACCACTGCCTGACCAGGCCTCAGACTGGCGGGCACCGGCTTGAACTCCTCCGCGTTATTACCGATGACGATGGTTTCGGCAAAATCCGTCACCTCCTGCATCGACCCCACCATCAGTCTGGAAATGTGCGGAATGTGATTGAGGATGTAATCGCGGTTGGCGCCGGTCAGTGAAGCCAGATTCACGTTCTTGTCATAGAGCTTCAGCTCGTAACCCTTGCCAATCAGATGCTCGATCACATCCACGATAGGCGATTCGCGCAGGTCGTCGGTGCCTGCCTTGAACGCGAATCCCAGAATGCCCACCTTGCGCTTGCCCTTGTTCGCGATCATGTCGATGGCCTTGGCGATCTGATGCTGGTTGGAGGGCATGATCGCGCTCAACACCGGCAGTTCCAGGTCCAGGCTGCGCCCCTTGTAGGTCAGCGCGCGCACGTCCTTCGGCAGGCATGAGCCGCCGAAAGCGAAACCGGGCTTCATGTAGTAGGGCGAAAGATTCAGCTTGATGTCCTGGCAGAAAATCTCCATGACCTTGTGGCCATCGATGCCCACTGCCTTGCAGATGTTGCCGATCTCGTTGGCGAATGCCACTTTCAGTGCATGCCAGTTGTTGTCGGTGTATTTGACCATCTCCGCCGTTTCCACGTCGGTGCGGATCATCGGCGCATCCATGTCCTTGTACAGTTCCACCAGCATGTCGCCGGCACGCGGATCGCTTTCTCCGATCACCGTCTTGGGCGGATGATAGTAGTCGTAAACCGCCGTCCCCTCGCGCAGGAATTCGGGGTTGTTGCACACCCCGAAATCTACTCCTGCCTTCTTTCCGGACGCCTGTTCCAGCGTCGGGATCACCACGTTGTGCATGGAACCGGGCAACATGGTCGAGCGCCCCACCACCACGTGGAAACTACTCTTTTCCTTGAGTGCAGCGCCGATTTCCTCGCACACGCGCCGCACATAGGAAAGATCCAGATTGCCGTTGAGCATGGAGGGCGTGCCCACACAAATGAGCGAGATATCGGATTCCATCACCGCCTCATGCACATCCGTGGTCGCGCGCAACTTCCCGCTTGCCGCAGTCCTGGCGATCATCTCGCCGATGTCTTTCTCGATGATGGGCGTGACGCCCCGGTTGATCAGGTCCACCTTGGTCTGGTTGGGGTCCACGCCGATCACATCGTGGCCATCGCTGGCCAGACAGCCGGCGGAAACCGCGCCCACGTAGCCCAGGCCAAAAATACTGATTCTCACTTGCCACCCCCTTATTGATTTTGAATGTATGCAGATTTTCTTTTGTACCGGATGACATGATAATCAAGAATCGTGCCGCCCCAGGCGTATCTCGGTATCAAGCGTGGTCGTCCCCGAAATCCGGCCTGACCATACCACAGAAGCACTACTGATTTTCCGGTCAAAGCGACGCGAAATCCAGCCCAGCGGCGGCGTTTCCTGCCCTGACACCACGCGGGGCTGCCAGTCAACCCCGGGCATCACGATCCCTGCCGTCTGGCCATCGCACCGTGCCGAAATCTCGTTGCCGTTGACCGCTATCCGGCAGATCTCCGGGAAGTGCCAGAACAGTTCCACGTGGTGTTGCCCCTTGCATGTGAGCGTATCCGACACACGCAAAACACGCGCCGCCTTGTCGAATTCGAGCGACCGGCGATGCATGACCGGATCCTGCAGGCGCTGATAGCCATCGTGTGCGCCGACAAGAATGTCCCGGCCAGAATCGGTCTCCCACTTCTCGCATCGCGCTCCTGCGTGCGCCAGCCACATGAAGTTCCCGCCGATCACCGACTGGTCCATCCCGTCGATACGCACCGTATTGTGCGCCGACGTCCCACGGAAATAGTCGCGCCACTTTTTCTGGGTGTGATAGGCATAGGTGCCGGGATCGATCAGGATTTCATGCCCCCCGGCCGACAGGGTAAAAGCCAGTGCATCCGCATGCCCGTGGGCCGCGATCGACAGATAACCCAACGGCCCCACATCCGCCACAATGCGTGCCTCATCCGGGGTGTCGAACCGGTCACCCAGGATGTAATACCCACCATCCGGAAAAGCACGCTTCGCAGGTCCGCTTTCGGCCGGAAGCGCCATCAGTCGGGAGAAATCCAGTGCACCCTTGTCTCCCAGCAGCCAGCGGCTCTTGTCGTCGAACGTGCCTGCCTTGCAGGCGAAATCTCCGCGTCCGAACAACAGCGCCCCCGTGGCCAGCAAGGAACGATAGGCATTGAACGCCGGCTCACGCGAAAACCGGACCATCACCGCATCGTCCGAATCGCCGACCATTGGAACATTGCCCCCTACATCCATCAGCGCCGCAATGAATTCCAGCATCGACTCCAATCGCTTCCAGTAAGCGCTGGTGAATTCCACGCCATTGGTCCGGCCGGCCAGTCCGCACAACAGCATCATGTCGGCCACCTCGTGGTGGTACCAGACAGCCTGCTCGCGGTTCACGCCATCCGGGGCATTCTGTTTCAGGGCTTCCGTTTCCAACCCGGTCCGGGCTGTCTCCAGCCAGCGCGCACTTTCATTCCAGCATGGCCACATCAGCGCGCCCATGAACAGACCGGCGTATTCGCCGAATAGGTGGTTGTTGGCAGACGAATATTTCGAGAAATGCCCTGCGATGAAATGGCAGTGCCGGTAGATGGAATCCAGCCAGCGACGGCGGAAGGCCTGGCCCTCCGACCCGGCAAACAGGGGCGACTCCGCGCCACCCACCAGTTGCCAGGCCACCGACCAGTTCAGGAGCCGAACCGCATGTTCCAGCGAACTCGTCCAGTTCGGCCCCAGCGGATACGGACATTGCTCGAACCACGATCCCAGCAGGATCCGGCATCCTTCGGCGTACTTCATCTCGCCGGTCAGATGCCATGCCTGCGCCAGCGTCACCAGTTCCAGATGCCGGTTGGGCTCCCACAGATACTTGATATCGCCGACGACCTGTTCGTCGCGGTAATTCAGCGTCTTGCCAAATGTCAGCGGCGCCTCGGTACCCGTCTTCGGGTCGCGGTTCCAACGCGGCGGAAAGCCGAGTTCTGCGCGCTGCATGGCAAACACGTCGAACTGTCCGGAGACAATCCGGTCTGCCGCTGCCCGGTACGGCTTGATGTCCTGCACGCCTGGCTGCATGTCGCACCATGGCGTACCCAGCCGATCCGACGGTTCACCGGGACGCGCCAGGCCGATGCCCCGCTGCTCCAGTCTGGCGTGCAGTGCCTGTTGCACGCGATAGCCCACTTCGCTCGCACCCATCACGCGCAGCCGATTCAATTTCCACAACAGTGGATTCACTGCACATGCTCCACAGCCGAATTCGAAAAGGTGAAGCGCTGTCCGGCGATGACGACATCCAACGTCCCCGATTTGTCGGTTACTTCGACGGTCGGGTTTTCACAGCCTACCGACAGCAGAGTCAGCATCCTGAAGTCCTGACTTTTAGCCATGCTCCTGAAGGCGCCATGCCACTGTTTCGGGTACACGCCACTCGGGGCGAACGTGAACTGATCCGTCTGCGAGAAACTCACGTCCGGGCCACTCAACACCTCCACGCACAGTCGCTCACCATCCTTGTCGATCTCGATCGAGCGCTTGCCCGTCACCTTCATCGCCTGCAACGCATGAATATTCCATTCCCAGGTACGAGGCATATTCGATGCCAGCGAATCGAACACCAGGAGCGTGCCCGGTCGTACATACAGCATCGACCGCACAGCCCGGGTTAGCGCCCCGCCGTATGCCTGCGTGGCATCGCCCGTCGTCAGATCAAAGGCCGACGTCGTCTCGAACTGCGTGATCCTGCCCTTGGCCGCCATGGTGTCGAACATCTGGCCCTGCCCACCATCGAAGGTCATGGCGTTGTGAGCCCGCGTCTGCTTGTACCAGCCTTTCCAGTGCGGTGAAGCGTAGTAGTCGTAATAGCCCGAATCGATCGCCAGCGACTGGCCCTGGGCATTGATCACAAAACTGTTCTGATCGGCATGGCTGTGGTTGAACGAGCCATACGGGCTCGACTTGAAATACACCGAAGTCCGCCCGCGGTCAGCCAGATTGCTGTGCATGGCGACCCAGCCTATCGACGGCATGAGGATGGCATTGGGTGTATCAGCGGGGATCTGCGGCGGCGTTTTGTTCCAGTCCCGGTAGGGCGCCAGAAGCAAAGCCAAACTGGTTTCATCCTCGCCGAACTGTTGTCGTGCGTACCAATCGGTCAGAGGCGAAGGCACACGCGCTGCATACGCCTTGCCCTGAGTTGCCCAGACACCGCGCCAGTTCTTTTCAGCCCCATCGCCAAATAGCCCAGTCGGGGTGCCGGGGGGCAAAAAATAGCTAATGAACTTTCCATAGCCCTGCCCCCAGGGTGTCTTCGTCAAATCGACGCCGATATTCTCTCCAAGCAAGTCCCACACGAACAGATGTGTATACGTAATGTCCCACTGGCCATAATTTGTACCATTCGCATAGCCGCCATCGTCACGCCCCCATGGCACCGGCCACTTCAGATAACGTGGCACCGTGTTGCTGAAGCAGGCGTCGAACTGGGTCGAAACCCCAGCCATGACCGCACAGATCGCTGATACACGAGCCAGTGCCACCGCCCCGTGCGAGTTGTAGGGATTCGCATCGAGTTTCCGGCCATTGTCCAGGCCATAAGGCCCCTTCCCCATGATTTCATCCAGCCTGTCGCTGATAGCCGCGACCAGGCGAGCACGTTCTGCTTCGCTGAATTCCGGATAGAGCCAATCGTATGCGAGCGCAAGCGTCCAGGTTATTGACGTCCCGGCCTGATCATGCGCGGTGAAACTCGTCACACCCCGCGTATTCCAATTCGCAAGATTCAACGAATGTCGCTTCGCTTCATTCAGTGCAACCCGATTACCTGTGGCGAGCCAGACCACAGCTGCCAGCAATACTTTTCCCTCTTCACCGAAAACCAGATTCTGTATAGCCAGCATTTGCGTGGCCCGCTCATTTCCTCGTGGCAACAAATCCGGTCGCTGAAAAGGCTCCATCGGCAGATTCTCGGCACTCCAATTTTCTACTTTTCGCAATAACCTGGTGAAGGTGGCTGGTTCTCGTTCTGCCTTAAAACGTAATGCGGAAATATCCACGCTGCGCGGGTGGGGCTTTGTTCTTACATCAGCGACGTCTACAACCGCAGCGTGGGCATTGACAATCACGCCATTGAATAGCGCCTGGAATATGAGCAGTGTGATTGTCAAAAGCCAGGATTTCATAGCCCCAGTAGTCTTCAATCGCTGTTTGATTAGGTGCGCTGGGCAAGAACAACGCGATGCCATCCCCAGCGTCTTCCAAGCCAGCGAACCACTAAATCAGGCAACAGCCGTCCTAAGATGCCCCAATGGCGCCAGTCGAAGTAATACACCTCATTTTTAAGAACCCGAAAGTCTTTGCCTAGCAACGACGGGATTTCATCTCGGCCATATACCAGTGAATAGGGGTTATCCGGTCCGTCCGTGTTACGACTTAACCATTCTGCGTCACTCATTTTTCCGAATGTCCTGAATAATTCCACATGACGCTTCAGCTTTTCCTCGGGGAAGCCAATCTTCCCGAAAAACGGGAGCAGTCCGGGAATCGACAACACGTGTAACAGCCATCGACGAAGATGACGAATTTCAATCTGATAGTTGATAGATGAGCGGTTGTAGACCATGAATAACAAATAACCACCAGGCTTTAATACGCGATGGATATTCGAAACAGCCTTCTGTACGTCTGGAATGTGATGAAGCACGCCAAATGAATAAACCGTGTCGAACATGCCGTCTTGAAAACTCATCTCCGTGCCGCTCATATTCCGTACGTCACCCGGATGGCCAAACACCTCCAATGCCTTACGAGTTGTTTCACAAGATCCTGGATCGACATTTATGCCATGGTAGTTGGCGCCGCGCATGATCATTTGCCTTGCATCCGTCCCAACACCCGTACCGATCTCAAGAATGTCTCTGCCTTTCCATTCAAGCCAATTCATGATTTCCAGAATATGGCCCTGGTATTTATAACGGTCAGCTTCAATCTCTTTGTAATACTCACGGGTAGTCGGCAACAAGCTACTATTTTCGCTATCACATGGCTCTGCATTCCAAAAGGCCGCCACCTCGCTTTGCATGGCTTCTACATTCATCGGGCTGGTTTCAGACAAAGCGTTTTCTTTTTGTGGCATAACAGTCTCCCTGATTAGTCAGCAATACCATATTCACGGTGCCATATCTCCAGATTCAGCAAACACCACAACAGCTTCTCATGATTCTGCCGGCCGCTGACATGCTCACCCAGCACCCTGTCCAGAGCTGGACGATGGTAATACTCACGCGTTCTGGAATCATTGCCGGTCAGGTGGTCGTACAGATATTCCCGCATCGACCCACGAAACCACTCGTTGACCGGCACCCGGAATCCGACCTTGGGCCGTTCAAGAATTTGGGGCGGCAGCAACCGCTTCATGGCCTCGCGCAGTATCCATTTGGTCGTGCGGCCCCTCACCCGGTATTCATCCGGCAGGTCCGACACCAACGCAGCCAGTTCGTGATCCATGAACGGCATGCGCGCCTCCAGCGACGCGGCCATGGTCATGCGGTCGCCGCGCTCCAGCAGGTTGTCCGGCAGCCAGCTGGTCTGGTCGAAATAGAGAATGCGCCGCAACGCTGAATTATCCCGGGGGGTATTGAACTGCACGCCGGACACCGTCGGCATCGATGGCCGTAGCGCAATCAGCGCGTCACGCTCCTGATTTGACAGCGCGCCGAACCAGCGCGGCATGCGTTCCTCGAAACGCTCAAGCCCCAGGTTGACAATGGCCGTTTTGGCCCGGCGGAAGCGATACGGCAGCGCGCCCACCAGGGGCTCGACCAGACCATGCCGGACAACCCCCGGCAATACCTGATACGGCCAGACATGGCGTTCGAACACATGCTTGGGATACCCGCCGAGAAACTCGTCCGAGCCTTCGCCCGTGAGCACCATCTTGACCGTCTTGCGCGCCTCCTGCGACAGCAGATAGATCGGGATGTCCGACGGCTCGGCCACCGGCGCATCGCGGTAGCGCACCAGCGCCGGCAGGTGCTGCATCAGGTGTTCCTGGGAAACGGTCAGTTCGTGGTGGTCTGTCTTGAACTGCTCGGCAATGGTCTTCGCATAGCCCAGCTCGCTGTAGGCCGCCTCGGCAAAGCCCACCGAAAAAGTCTTGACCGGCTGGCTGCTGTGGCGTGACATCAGCGCCACCACTGCCGATGAATCGATCCCACCGGACAGGAAGGCCCCGAACGGCACGTCCGAAATCATGCGGATGCGCACTGCTTCGTCCAGTTTGTCGAGGAAGGTTCCCACCACATCCCCGGAATCCTGCGGCGCAAGCAAAGGCGCCTGATCGGCGGGCGTGAAGTAACGCTGTTCCGTCAGCCGCCCCTTTTCCCAGACGGCATAACAGCCCGGCATCAGCTTGCGGATGCCGCGAAACAGCGTGGCGGGCGCGGGCACATAACGGTAGGCGAAATATTCCCAGACCGCTGCCGTATCCACTTCCGGCTTCACCCGGGGAAAGGCGAGGATGGACTTGATCTCGGAGGCAAACAGCAGCGTGCCATTGTTTTCGAACAGGAACAGCGGCTTCTTGCCGTAGCGGTCACGCGCCAGGAACAGGCGCTGCCGCGGCGCATCCCAAATGGCAAATGCGAACATGCCGCGAAAGCGCTGCACGCATGCGTCGCCCCACTCTTCATAGGCGTGGACGATGGTTTCCGTGTCGGAATGCGTGGCGAAACGATGGCCCTTCGCGACCAGTTCGTCGCGCAATTCCTGAAAGTTGTAGACCTCGCCGTTGAACACGATCTGGATCAAGCCATCCTCGTTGCCCAGCGGCTGGTGGCCGGTTGACAGGTCGATGATGGAGAGGCGGCGATGCGCCAGGCCCACGCGCCAGTCGCCAGCACCGGCCTCGAAAAATCCCTCGTCGTCCGGGCCGCGATGGACGATCGCATGGGCCATGCCGGAAAGGGCAGCCGATAAATCAAGGCCTTGGGCACGCGAAACAAAACCGGCAATTCCACACATGGCCTTAACCCGAAATCAGGCTGCGCACACGCCTGGCGAGATAGGGAATGAGCGGGCCGCGCATGTCGGCGTTGGCCCGCATCGCTCGAACGAATGCAAAAGGTGCACCAAGATAAGTGCCTGCGACATCCAGCATTGGCGCATCAATTTCCACCGGCTGGTAACCCTGCTCCTGCATCTCCCCCCTGGTGAGCCGCTGGGCAACGGCGATTTCGGCCGGCCTGAGTTCGGTGCGCCAGCGCTGTACGGAAGTGGCGAAGATGCCCTTCTGCTGCTGCCCCGTGGAGCTGTTGCTTTCCTCCACCTCCAGCATGTGCGGCTCAAACGCCTCTTCCAGCACGGCACAAATGCGCCGCACGGTTTCTTCAGGGGCATTCACCATGTCCTCATACCGCACGATGACCCGGTTGCCGGCAGGCACCTTGGCCTTGAGGGAAGCCAGTTGCCGCATGCTGGATTTCCACAGCAAACTCGTAATGACCGGGTGATAGAGCTTGCGCAGGCGCTCTGTATGTTCATCTCCGGTTACTTTCCATTTGCCCTTGTAGGAAAGAAGGAAGTCTCGCGGATCGCGCACGCACACGACAAATTTGGCCTGTGGGTAGAAAGCGAGAATTTCCTCGACGTTGAAGATATCCCTGGGGGCGTTGTTGCCCCATCGTGCCTTGGCCTCCAGCGTCATCTGCATTTCCATGAATCCGCTCAAGGCATCGCGATAGTCGCGCATCCCGTCACGCCAGTTCACCCATGCCCCGGGCTGCTCACGGATCCGGTCGATCCGCTCCTGGTCTGCTGTTTCCCAGTACCGCTGGTAATGATCTGCCAGCCTGGCCGCCACCCGACCACGCGCTTGAGCATCGTCCAGGTCGCCCAGCGCCGTGCGGTGTGCATAGACATCATCAAAAAAATGGGTCTCGCCCGGCATGAAAAGCCGCGAGTGCCGCCCCAGAACCTTGGCCATCAAGGTCGTGCCGGAACGGGGGGTGCCGACCACGAAGATCGGCCGGCTGCGATCGTCAGCGTGCGGCATCAAGTCTGGCCACCTTTTGGTAAAGCGATTCGATACGCCGCGTCACCACGGATGCCTCGAATTTCTCCCAGGCTTCCTTGCGGTTGTGCTCAGCAATCCGCGCGAATTGCTCAGGGTCGCCAAGCAGACGTTCCAGAGCATTCGTCACCGTATCAACACTCACGCCATCCAGCAGCACACCGTTGGCACCGTCCTGGAAAATATCGGGAATCCCGCCGACCGAATTGGTAATGCAAGGCAATCCTGCCGCCATGGCCTCAAGCAAGGAGACGGGGCAGCCTTCGGTGTAGGACGGGAGGACGAACACATCGGCATCGAGCAATGCCTGTGCCGTATCTGCTCCCTTCAGGTATCCAGGGAACGACACGTCGGACACGCTCAACGTCATAACATGCGCTTCCAGTGCTTTTCTTGCCGGGCCGTCACCCGCCATGATCAAACGTGCAGCCGGATACTTGCTTTTAACCCGGGCAAACGCCTCGACAAGCTCGAACACGCCCTTCTCTGGCACCATTCTCGACAAAAAAAGCAACGTGATGCCATCGTGCGCACAACGCGTAATTCCATTAAAAATCGAACCATCAAACATGGTGGATTCGACACTCACCCGCTCGGAAGGGAAGCCCATCGACACGAGTTCATCGCGGAACCGGCTGGCCAGTACTACCGTGTGACCTGCATATCCGAAAGCAGCCCTGAACAACCCGCGCAAGATCCGATTGCCCCCTATGCGTCTGGCCAGCCCGTCCTCCCAGCCATGCCAGAACACAACAACACTTCGCCTGCCCAAAATCCGTAAAACCAACATGAACAAGCCGTCACGCAGCACCGAGGCCAGATTCAGGGATGGATTGACATGAACCACATCCGGCCTGGATCGATTGATTGCACCCAACAATCCAAATGCGTCACGTAGCGGTACAAACAGGGAAGCAAAACGCGATTTGCTCCCAAAGCGCAGGCCAACCTGATATTGCTCGCTGAACCACGTGTCACTGAAATGACCACGCAATGCCTCAACAAAGCTAACCACACCACCAACCCATTGGGGATCGCGATAGAGAATCATTGCTTTCATTGCCCCCCCTGTATTTGTTTTATCGCTCAGGACAACGTCACAAACTTACGTAGCTGCTTGTAAACAGGCATGCACAACTGTTCAACCGTATCCTGCTCACGCTTATTCGCTTTGCTGGATTTTTTCAAACTGGATACTCTGATGATTTGCTCGTATTCAGCCTTGTAGGGCAGGTCAAGAAACTCATAAATTCGCGGCAGGATACGCGCCTTGTTTTTTACCAGTTCGTCGTAGTCCACAACCTGCAGCTGGTTCTCATCAAGCTGGGCACGCAACAGCCCGATCTGGCTTGTCTTGGCGTTGTACGCATGGCAAGCACGCAATAAGCGCGGCACCCCCCAGTGACCAAACATCTCGAAACGGCGCTTGTAGCGATCATCGAGCATCTGCGCTGCACAAGAGTCAAACAACTCGTTCAGCGCAAATCGCCGCCAATTGTGCAGCATGGAATACACGACAGAATGCGGGTTGCGCAGCACCCACACCATGCGGAAATTGTTGTGTTCGAAATACTCCGGATAACATTCGTTCAGATAGGTGGTCTGAAAACAATATCGGCCGCGCGGTTCATGCGCCACATTACCGCTGAGGATCAGCGCGGCATCCAGCTCATCATCGGGGCCAAACCAGTAATTCACCATTCCCTCACTCTGCGTGAGGATGCGTGCGAGCATGGTGGTGCCTGAACGCTGGCAACCGGCGATCAGAATGCTTTCAGGAAAGTCTTCCAGACGATTAAGCAGTTTGGGCTGCTTGCTTCGAACTGATCTGGCGAATTTTGGCCACGTCTTGATAGCGTTATTGTTCATAATATTTTTAGAGTCGTTGGTTTGTGGGCAATCGCGCATTGCCCCGAACAGCGGATCGGAAAAGCGCTTCATAATGCAGCGCCAGCTTTCCCCCAAGCATGCGGTAGTCACGGTGTTGTGCAACAAATTCCCTGCCGCCATTCCGCATTGCCGAGCGACGCGCATCATCAGCATCCAGGATCGCTCGCACCGCATCTGCAAACGCCTCTGCCGTATAGGGCACGCAATAGCCGGCACCGCTATTGCGAATGACGCTGGCCTGATCGGGGTTGTCATTGCAGACCACCGGGACCCCCAAAGCCAGGTATTCAGGCACCTTCGTCGGTGATGCGCTGTCGAGCAGAAAGCCGCGCGGAAAGGGCGACAGCCCGACCTCGGCAGTAGTGATGTAACGCCATCCCTGCTTCATGGGCAACCAACCGGTCCACAGCACATCGTCGGCCACCCCTGCTGCAACGGCCTGTTGCCTGAGCCAGTTCCGGTGTATCTCGTCTTCCGTGTCGCCGACCAGAACCAGCAAGACATTGGGTATCGTTTTCCTTAGCAGGGCCAGCATTTCGAACAGCACTTCCACGCGCCGAGGCCTGTCCTGCGTGCCCAGGTAGACCAGAACACGACGCCCGGCCAGCCGTGGGTCCTCAGCAGGCAGAAGTTGGTCGGGATCAATGTCCGCAACATCCACGCCCATCGGAACAGGCGTCATTTTTGCGGGGTCAACGCCTTTGGTTGCCACATCCTCCTTCATGCGCGCCGATTGAACGAATACATGGTCAGCGCCAGGCAACACCACGCGATACAGCAAAAAGCGTCCGATCCTCCCCCGCAGCCACGGGAACAGAAATTTCATCAGCCCAGCGGAGAATCCCCGCTCCCTGGCCAATGCAATCTGCGCTTCCGGCATAGGAAAGGACATCCAGTAGTAAAACGGCAAACCCTTTAGACGGGCGGCCAGCAGGCCAAAAGCTGCCAACACTGGCATGTCACGCACCTGGATGGCCTGATATCTGGATTTCTTGGCGCGGCGCAGGTGCCGAACACCGTGCCATAGCGTCTTGATGTGTTTCTTCGCCTGCCCGCCGCTGACGTCGCACAGATAAGCCTCACCACCGCCCCATTCAGCGTGCCCCTCGGTCCCCGGCGTTTTGCCGGCGACGATATCGGAATGAATGCCATGACGCGGCAGATATTTTCCGAACAGCACGTTCACATCAGCCCGAAAGGTAGGGCAGGTTTCGGCAGTGAGAAACAACAATCGCATCAGGTGGCAGCCGAGCCAAGCCGGTGCTGGCGGTAAAGATAAGACAAATAGCCCAGAACACTGGCCACAATGATTTCCATAGCAGGATGGCTGACTATGGCGTTGTTGTAGAACACGAACGCGACAAACAGCGCGATCGACGCCTGGATGGCCGTGGCATCCGCAACGACGTGAACATCAATCGCATCGCGTTGCAGGACGTTGCAGGCACGCCAAGCCGACCACAGTATCAACAAGAACAAGGAAAACCCTACAACGCCGGTGTCCCACAACAGTGACGAAGCTGTGGTGAGGTCAATGCCGTAATACGGCCATTTCATGGCCACATGACCCGGCACCAGAGTTCCGGGGGCGGAAAAGGCGCTGCCCAGGCCATGCCCGAATATGAATGCCACCGGATCTTGCCAGCCATTTTGCTGCCACCAGAATGTAAGTACGGAGGTGCGGTTCAGGTAATAGTTGCCATAACCTTTTTCGTAAACGTTATACGCAAGCGTGTCCTCGACAATCTCACCGATCGGTTGCTGAATGATGAACGTGGCGAACAGATACCCAAGCACGCCGATGAAAAGCAACGTGAACACCGACATCATCATGAAAAAAGCGGGGCGACGCGGGATATCACGTTTGAGCAATACGAGAAACGCCACAGGAATCAGGATGAAAAGGCTTTTGACTTCACCCAAAAAAAACACGGCCAACATGGGCAGGCCCAGCAGGACGAATCTTTGTGTGGGGATCAGCTTTTCTTTCCAGCGCACAAATAGGAAAGCAATGGTAATCAGCAGGAAAATGGCCATCACTGTATTGGGGCTGCCACCTTCGATGTTGGCACCGAAAGTTCCTGCCACAACATCAGTGGTGGCAGCGCCTGCATCGAGGCCGCCCCGCAACTTGACCAGAAATATGAACTCATAAAGCGCAAAAGGTAACTGGAGTACCGCGATCGTCAGCAAAATCTTCTGGAAGCGCCCCATCTCGCGAGAACTCAAGGCGAGTGCGGCCAAGGCGAACATCAGTCCATAGGCCTGAAAAAGGCGTTTGATGCCAGCAATGACTTCGCCGGTGGAATACCACTGTCCGAGCGTGGTAGTAAGCGCAAGCACAAGGAAAGCCAGGCTAATCCAGATAAAAGCTGGCTGCGCCCTGGTGCGGCCAGCCAGCAGCAAATTGAACAGCGATAGTGCAAGAAGAACAAATCCGAGTATGGATACCACCCAGGTAATCTTGCCAAACAGGGGGCCAGCCATGGATATGAAAGCGCCCATGGACAAGCCCAAAATCAGGATGAGCCAGATCAGTATGCTCGGCCTCATCAGCAAAAAAACACCAACAACAAGTCCGGCACCCATGCCAATCAAAACGGGGCTGTTTGTGACCGCAAGCAGCCCAAAAAATAGCGCCAGCACGATGACCAGCACACTGAACAGCAGCCAAAGGGCGGTTTTGCCAAAGTCGATTCGGCTCAACCGGTTGGAGAACTTATCCAGCGTTATTTGCATGCTGACTTCCCGATGTTTTTCAAATGAGGCGCATAGGCAAGGTCTACATACTCCTTTGCGGCATCTGCCCAAGTGCGCCCCTGCCGATGGTGTCGCGCATTTTCTGAAACACCTATCAAAAATTCCCGATCAGCCACGTAGCGCATCAACCCACCGGCGATGCTGTCTTGGGTATGTTCCACCAGCAAACCATTTACGCCTTCCTGGATGATTGGACGGTTGGCAGCGTTATCGGAAGCAAGCACAGGGATGCCAAGTGCAAGGTATTCGAGAACTTTCAAGGTCGGTTGATACTGCCAGTCGGGTAACGGTGGCACATAGGCCAGTGCAACGTCATAGGCGGCAACAGTCTCTGCCACCTTGGCATAGGGGACGGGCGGCAGGAAACGCACAATGCTATCCAGACCCCACTCGCTGACAAGGCCTTGATAGTGACCGGTGGCCGCACCTGGGCCAATAAAATCGACCAAGAAATCCTGCCGGGTGGCAGCGACCTGGCGAATGGCGGCCAGGAGCAATTCCAATTGCCTGACCCGGTTAATACTGCCGATGTAGACGAATCTGACTGGTCCTGTCCTTGACGGCATACGTCCATCTGGCCATTGGTAACTGAGGAACGAGGGATCCAGTCCGACGCGGTGTACCGTTGCCCATTTTCGCCAGCGTGGCCCGAGAATACGCTCGGCCGCGGCCTCGGATGCGAAACAGGCATGCGTGTAGAACAGGCGGCCATTGCACCTGTGTTTCAGCACCGCACGCCAATTTTTGAAACGCCCCATGAAATTATTCCCCGCGACTTCTCCGGCTTGCCGCACATCGAGCAGATATGCAGATTGCTTGCGCCGTAATAGCGGCAGGAGAAAGGCAAACATGGTCGGGTTAACCTGCACAACATCCGGGCAGAGATCACCCAGAAGTACCCGGATACGGCTTATGAACGCAAACTGCGCCATGCGGCGTGCAACGCCCAGGACGGGGATGAATCGTGCGATCCGTGCTAACTCGTACTGGGGTCCGGGTATACGAGCGACCTCAATGCCCGCTTCGTCGAAACAAAGGTCGCCTTGCCTATCTGGCGTAGCAACCAGCACGCGATGTCCATATTCGCGTAGAGCCTTAGCCATTTCATGCATATCCGGCGGGGGTGTAGCCGTGTTGGTTTGAAGCATCACAATGAACATGGCAACTTTCTTCCCGACACACCTACAGGGTGGTTGCTGACGAGTAACACGCAATGCTTTTTAAATTGCGCGCCCGGCTCGGCCCGGGAATTGTGCGCGAGCATCACTACAGCACCTGGCAGCTTGGTTGCTCCCACCTGAGCGTGACCCGCGGATTTCATTTTCTGCCCACCAGGCGTTTCACCATGGCAATCTCATTTTTCGTAATCGCGCCAAGTTTGAACGTGAGACCGAGAAACAGGCCAACAGTGGCCAGGCTCATGAGCACCTGGACTTGCACCCCCCCGCCCAACTGGTAAAGCACAATTTTTGTGGCCAGAGTCAGTCCCAGACAGAGCAATCCCATTTTGAGGAAGCTTCCTTTCTGCAACGCATAGGTAATGCCTTTTTTCCTGGCCAAATAGAGGGCAATTACATTCATCGCCACCTCGTATAAGACGGGACAAGCCAGCAGCCAATACCGGGATGGGTCCAGATAACTCAGGCCTAGCCCGATAACCATGACGATCACAGCGCCCAGTCCGGAGAGGCTGAGCAAATGCGTCGCTTTGAGCGTATTGAAAAAGAGTTGCAGGGCCAGAACATGGCTGGCAATCGTAAGCTGCACAAGAAGCAGCGCCAGCATCCAGTATTCCGCGACATATTTGCCGCCGGTCAACAAGGCGGCTAAAGGCTCACCCAAAATGACGACCAGGATCAAGGCGGACAAAAGCAGAAGAACATTCGCCTTGTAGACCCCTTGCGATCTGCGTGCGAGTTCATGGGGATCCTGATTCGCCAAATAATTGGCGATCATCACCGGTTCGAGAAGGTTATACATGAAGCGCATAGGCAGATAGGCGCGTAACCGGTCCGCCAACATCGAGAAGAAGCCATACGCGGCGGTGATATGCACGGGAAAGGTCGCCGCGATGATTAATCGCATGAAGTAGCCCTGGGGTAACGCGGCGAGCACGTTGAAGCCATAGCTGTGAAAGGCAATGTGCCATACCTCGCGCCATTCCGGCCATCGTCCGCGAGCTTGTACGGTTGCCATACTGTTCTTTCGCAAAATGAGAAACGTCACGAGGGCCGTGGACACAGCGGCGACGAGTTCCGGTATGGCCATCACCCAAAGTGATTGCTCGAGCGTTATTTTGTCGTGGAGCGACAACAAAACCACAATCAACACCAATCGCCCTACCGTTTGAATGATGATTAATCGGGTCAGTATTTTCTGTTCGAGCAGTGACTGCAGGACGCCCGAGAAGTAAGCAAAAATCGCGGTTGCAATCAGGAACAGGGGGACTTGCCATGGAATGACTGGTTGGACAATTGCCTGACTGAAAACTTTTGAGATCCAGGGCCAAAGCAAGCTCAGCACAGATGCGGTAATCAGCACGATCGTGATGCGCAAAAAAGCCAGTTTCCGGACGAAGGACAACAGTTCCCATGGGTCTCGATGAATTCGACCCTCGGGGACAAATCGTGCTGAGGCACGCTCCAGCCCTAAGCTCGACATGCTGGCCACTAGCATGACCAGGCTGGTCATGGCAATGTAACCGGCGTAATCCACCGTATTCATGTACTTGGCCAACAAGACCACTGATGCCAGCGCAGCCAAACCGCCTCCGCCACGGCCGATCACATAATGGAAAATGGCTTTTCGGACGTTTGATAGGCTGTAATGGGAGGCTGTCACGCGTATTCAGATTTCGCATCGATAGCGATAGGGTCTATCAGTTCTTGCCCACCGTGCCAATCATTCGCGCCCGCTGCTCGGGGGTGAGCGCCTTCAGCATCGCTTCGGAAAATTCGCGTTGGATTTCGTATCCGCGTTGCGCGTCCGGTGTGATGCTGGAGACGCGAATGAGGATGCCGCTGGCGACCTCGCCCTTCAAGGCGAACTTGAGCTTGGCTTTTTTCATTTCCCAGGAATCTCGTGCAACCTGCCCCCCAACAACTGTCCAATAAGTAATGGGCTCATGGCGTGAGTCTTTCGTTGCCATCAACCGGGCAACGGGAAGCTGACCAAACAGGGTTTGCATCACCGCTTCGGTTTTTTTACTGACCGCGAACCCTGCCCCGCGGTAGCAGCCTTCGGGCAGATGAAGCTGAACGTTATCGCTTTGATCGGCCCCATAAGCGATGGAAAGCATGACGCGCTCATTTTTGGCGTTAACGTATGTACGAGACAGGGTCTGGTTGTAGACCTTGTCCAGCGCAGCCTGGAGATCGGGGCTCACCTGCAGTGGAACGATGGTTTCGTCCAATTTCCAGTCACCAAATTGCTCGGGAATCATGGTTTCCAGATTGACCTTTTGCTCTTGATTCGCAATTTTCGCCTTGGGGACAAGGGCATAGGACAAACCAGCCGCGGCCAGCATGGACAGGCCAATCATGAGGTGTTTGAAGCTAACGCGTTTCATATCCTGCCTCCAGGGTGGGTCAGGCCTTCGCCTGGGTACGCAAACGGTCGGGAAAAATGAAACCCAGCGCCCAGTCCAGCACAAACAAGAACAGTAGTCCGATGATAAACAGCATGATGCCGGCAAAACCATGCAGGAAGCCTTGACCGGCTTCGTCACCCAGATGGTAGGTAATCAGGATCAGCACCATGACGCGCACCACGTTGGCAGCAAAGGCGATCGGCAGGATGGCGGCCATGATGATGAGATTACGCGCGACGCTGGTGCGCTGCATCAGATACAGATACAACAGACCCATGGCTGACAGGCTGAACATGGAGTGCAGGCCGGAGCAGGCATCGGCCACCAGCAACTGGTAGGGCCCGACAGTGAGCGTGACGCCGCTGCGCCCAATGGGATAACCCGCCGCATACAGTACATTCTCGGCAATCACCGAAATGTATTGCTTGAGCGGGCCTGTTGCGGTATCCACCACAAAGCTCGGCAGCGGGATCATGAAAATCAGGAAGAACAGCGCGAACCACAGGGTACGCGCGGCGCGCATACCCAGTGTGATGAGCAGCACGCCAAGAATGACGGGTATCTGCGAACCGATTTCCAGCAGCAAAATTTCCAGAGAACGACCCAGCGCATAAGCTAACAGACCGACGATCAGCAAGATCCAGCCGATGGCTGTCTCGCCGCGTGTGGGCGGATGGCTGGTATCGCTTGTGAAAACCGCTCGCCGCTGCCAGATGAGAAACAGGGCCACGATCAGCACGATGGGACCGTGCGCCTGCTCTTCCGTATTCCATATCCCGTGCGCCAACATCCAGTAGGTCGGCACATACAGCACCAGCAGGCCGAGTATGATCGGCCACCAGGTTTTGAGCGGGGCGAGCGCGTCGAGCATGGACCCGCGCGGGGCAAGTGTGTTCATGTAGTCAATCCAGTACGACGGCGCCAACTACTTGCGCGCCGGTGAAGGTGATTCTGTCTTTCATTTCCGCCAGCGCAGCCAGACGGCTGACGTTGCGACGACTGGCGATCAGCATGCCGCCGGCACGTGCGGCAACCAGTTGGAAATCCGAACTGAGCTGCGATGGCACCGTATCCAGCAGGATGATGTCGTAGCTGGTCTCCAGGCCGGACAGGAGTGCGCCAAAAGCTGGACGTGCCAGCAGTTCGGCCGGATTGGGTGGCGGCGATCCGGCGGTCATCACGGCCAGCGTATGGAAGGGTTTGATCGCATGTACCTGTAACGAAGGCACCCGCTCGGCCAGCAGGTCGGACAGGCCCATGCCGTTCCCCAGATGAAAGACCTCATGCTGGTGTGGCTGCCGCATGTTGGTGTCGATCAGCAACACCTTGCGCCCCATCTGTGCGAACAACACGGCCAGATTGGCAGCCAGATAACTTGCGCCTTCGTCGGCGCGCGCACTGCCGATCGCCAGCGTTTTGTGGCCCTCGTTGAACCAGCGCAGCAACAATTCGGACCGGACCGAACGCAGCGCCTCGGCCTCCTTGCTATAGGGCGCCGTGGCAGTGGTGAGTTCGGGATTGAGGCTGGCCTCAGCTGCGGGGAAATAAGGGTATTCGAACTGCTGCGACAGGGCCTGCCGGATATCAGCCTCGGTCACCAGGCCGAGTTTTTGCGCCGCCTCGCCAAAGCGCAGGTTCTGCTCCTGCTGCAGTTTGAGCACGCGTTCCATGTCCTGCGGTTTGAGTTTGCCGGCTTCCTGCAGCAGTTTGCCGATGTTGGCCTCAACCCGAATGCTGGTTGCGGCCGCTTCGACGATGCTGCCCTGTTCGCTGGCGCTGGTAAGTGAATTCATGTGAGCCTCAACTTATGCGGAGTGGTGATGGCGACGCATCAGGCCATCGCGGGACGATTGCGGCGGAAAAAACGGCGCAGGTTTTCCAGGCGGCGTCCTTTTTTCGTGACCTCGGCCAGCACCGGAATATCCAGTCCTGCGGCGATGTCTTGCCCTGAACGCACCCGGCGGTCCAGCAGTTCCACCACAAAACCTGTACCCACGCCAAGCAGGCCGCCCAGGAAAATCGACAGCAGAATGTTCAGCAAAACTTTGGGCTTGGAAGGGTTGGCCGGGGCAACCGCAGGATTCAGTACCGCGATATCGGTTTGTGTGGACTGCGCTTCCATGCGGCTCTGACCATAACGTTGCAGCGCAGAGTCGTAGATTTGCTGGGCATTCTGCAAATTACGCGCCAGAACAGAAGCTTCTTCACGCTGCTGCTTGAGTGCCAGCACATTGGCCTTTTGCCTGGCAAATGCCGCACTCAGTTCATTGTAACGCTGACGCGACGCTCCAGCGGTGGCGCCCACGCCGCGCGTCGCGGTGTCGAGTTCATTGGCAAGCCGGACCTTGTAGCTGTTCACTTCGGCCAGGGTGCGCTGATAGTCGGGGTGGTTCACACCGACGCGCTTGGCCAGGTCGGCCAGCTTACCCTCCCCTTGCGAGACCTGCGCCTTGAGGCCTTGCACCACAGGATTGTTGATCACCTCGGGCAAGCTGTCGCTATTTCGAGTGCGCGAACTGGCATCGAATGCCGCTGATTGTGCGACCACCATCTGGCCGGCGAGGTCGACCATACGGCGGGTCTCCACATCCAGACGTTCCTCGGAGTCGACGATGCCTTTTTCACGCTGATAGGCGGTAAGCTTTTGCTGTGCATTATCGAGACGCTGACGCAGCTCGATGATCTGCTGATCGTACCAGGCAGCCATCTGTTTGGCGGGTGTCAGCCGCAGGTTGAGGTTGGTTTCGATATAGGATTTGGCAAAGGCGTTGGCGATCACAGCAGAGAATCGTGGCTCGGTACCGGTAAAGGAGATGGAAATCACGCTGGATTCACGCGAAGGTTCCACACTCAGATTCTTTAAAAGCAGGTCACCCAGCCATTGGTTGATATTGCCCTTGCCTTCGGTCGCTTCCATGAACTGTTCGTGTGTGCCGGGGCTATCTGCCAGCTTCAGTTCGGCCACTACCTTTTGTGCGACATTCGAGCTCTGGATGATGTCTACCTGCGTCGCCATATAGCCGGGAAACATCTGTGACGGCAACATCTGGCCGCTTATGGGGTCTTTGCTCTTGGAGTCGATGATCAGGGTGGTGGTCGCCGTATATTGCTTTGACAGCAACAGACTGACTGTTGCAGTGACCGCAACGGTTACCATCAAGACGCCGAGGATGATCCACTTGCGCGCATTCAGAATCAGCAGGAATTGGGTGAAGTTCATGACGGGGTCCTTAGAACAGGCTTTCCTTGACGTAGATCACGTCGTCCTTTTTGACCGGGTCGGCCAGTTTGGCGTCCAGTTCCTGCATCGCGCCCTTGTCGTCGCGGCGCAGGATCCTGATGCCGCGCTGGGTGCCACGTTGGTTGAGCCCGCCGCCCATCGACAGCGCCTGTACGACGCTCATGCCCTGCTCCAGGCGAAACGCGCCAGGGCGCTGCACTTCGCCGTAGATGTAGAACATCGGCTGGCGCGCGACGTTGAGGATGTCGCCATCCTGGATCAGTTCGTTGCTGGCTTCGCCGCCCGGCTTGAACAGGGCGATCATGTCGATGTCGTGGTAGGTGGTCTTGCCGTCGCGCGTGCGCACCAGGGTGACGGTGTCGGCGCCGTCGGTGATGATGCCGCCGGCCAGGGCCAGCGCGTCGGTCACCCGGCTGATTTTCTCCAGCGCGTACTGGCCGGGACGGTTGACCCGTCCCAGCACCGAGATGTGCTGGCTGCGGTATTGCACCACGTTGAGAGTGACGAAGGGCTTGATGATGAAGCCGCCCTTGCTCAGCCTGTCGGAGATTTCGCTCTCGCCCTGTGCCGGGGTGATGCCTGACATCTTGACGTCGCCGATCAGCGGGAAGGTGATGGTGCCGGTCTCGCTCACGCGCGCATCAGTGGTGAGGTCAGGTTGCCCGTACACGGTGATGTGCAGCACATCGCCCGTGCCCATGAGGTAATCGCTATCCGCGCTCCACGCGGGCGCCGCCAGCAGCAACGCGCACAACATCAAAACATTACGCCACAACCTGGTCATTACTCTCTCCAATTCGCGGCAGCCTCGTGGCGCGCCGCGCTCCTTATTAGATTGTTGTCTTGGCGGCAATTCATCGTGTTGCCGATTGCCGTACTCACTATTGACTGCCCGCCTATTCTCGGCAGGTGGTCATTCTAACCTTGTCCATGGTTGGAATGGCCCACTTCGTCCAGCCTGTCTGGCATGCAAAACCCGTACCCGCGACCACCTGGCGTTCGGCCATCAGAAATCGGCCCTTATGTTGGCAAACAACATGTGATAGCTGTAATTATCGCCAGATCTGTTGGAATCCCGTCGCCCCGCGCTGACGCCGACATCCACCGAAACCGCCTGGATCGGCATGTAGCTGATCGAGAGCGACTCGCTGGTGGTGTCGTCGTTGCGTTGCGGTTGTATGGTGCCCGAATCGCCCTTGAAATCGCGGTTCTCGAACGTCGCGCCGGCATTCAGACGCCATTTCTCGCGTATCAGCCACACGCCGTTCATGCTCGCGCCTTTTTTCAGCACCGAGCTGGCATTGATGTCCGAGGCGCCACCCAGTTCCTGGTAGGCCGACACGCTCAGCAAGGTTTTGCCGGAGGCATACCAGTCTGCCGACACCCGCCCCGCAAATCCGCTGAAATCCGGGCGTGGCTTGAGCGCGGGCACAACACCGCCGAAAAGCCCGCGCAGGACGTTTTCGTATTGACGATCCACCCAACCGGCCTGACCGCGCAGTTTCAGCTTGCCGGATGCACTCCAGTTTCCCAGCAGGTTGTATTCGGTCTGCTTGTAGCTGTTGTCCGCCACCTCAAGGCAGAACCCGAAGAAAGAACTCACACACTGCAGGTTTGGGTATTCGGCATCGATCCGGCGTATTTGCGCACTCAAGCTGCTACCCTTGGGAGTGCGGTAGCTCAAGTTAACGTCCCGCGCCTGTGTCTGGGCATCCTGCGAAGCCAGCGAAGGCGCGCTGTTCGCGTAGTCCGCTTCCGCGATCCCCCCACCTATCCGCCAGCGCGGGTGAAACTCCCATTCGGCATGGCCGAAGCGCCGCTTGCGCGTCACCTGGTTATTGACCAGTCCAACACTGTCGAAATTGCTCTGGCTGAGCGATTCGGCCGCGCCCAGGTTGCCGCTCAGCCGGTTGCCCAAACGCCAGTTCCAGGTGGCCTGGTAGTCGTTGCCGTCGGAATCAAACATCGCGTTGCGGTTGTAACGTACCCGCGTTTTGGTCGCGTTGGCGACGATCTGCTGGCGACCCGGTTTCCAGTCCACATTCAGGCCGGCACTCAGAACGCTATAGCGGTCGCTACGCGGAAAGCCCGGGCTTTCACTGTCGGCGAGACGGAAAAGATTGCTGTCGGAAAACAGGCCATAGGAAACAAACGGGCGGAAGGTATCACCTTCATGCGCCTGTACGGATGATGCGAACATGACGCTCAACACGGCCATCAATCCAGCGCGGATTGTTTTAATGCCCGCTCGTGCGAAACCATCCAATCCAGAACCCGTTC
Source organism: uncultured Thiobacillus sp. (assembly GCA_964452995.1). GTDB lineage: Bacteria > Pseudomonadota > Gammaproteobacteria > Burkholderiales > Thiobacillaceae > Thiobacillus. The sequence continues at coordinate 7,905 of CAYVOR010000013.1, read as the reverse complement.
GCCCTGCGTCACCCTGCCCCAATCCCGTTCGCCCTGCGTCACCTTGCCCCAATGCCGTTCGCCCTGAGCTTGTCGAAGGGCAAATAGCCAGGGATGTAACATGCTCATGGCCTTCGACAGGCTCAGGCCGAACGGTGGCTAGCTTGCCACCCGGCCCACCATTCATCCACCTCACCAGAAACTCCAGTGACGCGTGGTCACCACATACGCGCCCAGAACACCATTGGTTACGCCGTGCGCAATGATCGGCGCCCACAGATTGCGGGTGCGGATATACAGCCAGCCATACGCCAGCCCGGCCACCAGGCCGGCGAACCATTGCAGGTGTTCGACGGCGAACAGCGCGCTGGCGATCAGCAGCGCCTTGAGGCCGATCCGTGCGGGGTCCAGCGCCCGGAAATCGGTCTGCTGCAGCCAGCGCTGAAGGAACGAGCGCCAGAACAGCTCTTCCATGACCGGCACCACCAGCGCCGCACCTACAATGCGGAACGCCACCAACACCCAATCGATTCGGCCGGCCTCGTCGGTGGGGTTGTAGCCCTTGCCCATCTCACCCATCAGCATCCAGGCGGCGTCGAGGTTGATCCACAACACCAGCACGATCAAACCAATCGCCAGCGACAGCAGCAGATGCTTCAGCGGCAGACCATACGACCTGAGTTCGGTGTAATGGCGCCACAACACCGCTAGGGCCAGCGCGACCAGACTGGCTTTCAGCGGATACAGCCAGCGCACGTCGAAGCCGGGCGCCCAGTCGGGCAGCAGACCTTCCAGCACAAGCAGCGCGATATACAGCCCGAACGGCAGGCTACGAACAAAAATCGGTGACATGAAAAGCAGATTCAAGTTGCAAGGTTCAATATTCAAGAAGAAAGCGGCGCGTGCCTAGGCACGTGCCCCTTTGCTTCTTGTGTCTTGAGCCTTGTATCTGTTGTTACTTGAGTCCGGAAACGCCCTTGCTGATCGCATCGGCATCAGCAGCGGGTGCGGCAGGCGTTGCCGGCGCTGCGACGGATTCGGCAGGTCCAGCCGGTTCGGCGGACGCATCCGGAGTGGCTGCCGGTTCGGCAGGTGCAGTCGCCGGCTCCTTGCCCGCATCGGCAAATTCACCCACGTATTCGATCTTGGCTTCGGCCTTCACCTTGTCGAGTTCGGCCTTGGCCGCTTTCTGGCGGGCCTCATTCTGCAGCAGGCTAGCGATGGCCGGCTTGGCCTGCTCCAGCGTCACCGGTTGCAGTTGGGAATCGGCCAGCATAACCACTGTCACGCCCTCAGACGTGTTCACAATCATGGCCTGGCCGTCGGGCATCTCGGACAACTTCGCCACCAGCGGCAGCGGCAACCGCTCGGCAGCCTTCACGGCCTGCGACGCTTGGGCCGGGTATTTCTCAGCCTTCAGCCAATCGACGAACTCGTCGAGCGACTTAGAGGCCCGCAATTGGGCACCAATCGCCTCCAGCTTGTCCTTGGGAGCCTTGATCGCGACCTCCTGCAGGCGATAGATCTTGCGCTTGATAAAGAGCTCAGGATGCTTGTTGAAGTAATCGTTCACCTCGGCATCCGACGGCTCTGCAGTCGTGCCCAGTGCGCGACTCATGTAGGCCTCGGCCATGATCTGACGACGCGCCGCATCCAGGGCCTGCACTACCGTGGGGTCGCGATCCAGCTTTTCGGACTGCGCCTTCTGTGCCAGTACCTCTTGGTCGACCAGGTTTCGGATCACCTGGAGCGAAGCCGCCTTGGATTGCTCCTTGTCGAGATTGGGGATGCGCTGCAGCGCGAAGTTGACCTGAGAGACCGTCAACTCCTCGCCATTAACCTTGGCCGCCACCTGGGTGGGTTTATTTTCCTCCGCCGCCTTATCCTTCTTGTCGCCGCAGCCTGCTCCTGCTACGAGCGCGGCAGCAATCATCAGCGGCAGAACCAGCTTCTTGAAACCTTGCATTATTGTCGTCCTCTTCATCCAGATTGTTGGAAGCTATATAGTATGAATGCTACAGCAAACGCTTGGACGGATGGCAAGACAAGGAGCAATACAGGCACGAAAATGAATAAAAAATTTGAATGCCGGTCACATATTAATATTATGCAAACGATTTCATAGCCCGATTCTCAATATTCATTTAAAAACCTTGCTGCCCGGACATAAAATGCGTCTATTCGCTATTGCGCAATAAACGGAAGAACTCAATTATGGAACTGGGTCGTAACTCTCCGTGCCCTTGCGGCAGCGGCAAAAAATACAAACAGTGCTGCCTTGGAAAACAATCAACACCCGAAAACATGGCGATCGATGCCTTGCTCATGCAGGCTCAGAAAGCTCATGCGGAAGGCCGACTGGGAGAGGCGCAGTCGCATTACGCCGCCATCCTCAAGCGCGATTCGAATCATCCGGAGTCGCTCCACTTCCAGGGACTCCTTGCCCACCAGACAGGGCGCACGCAACTGGCACTGCCCCTGATCGAGCGTTCACTCGCGCTGCGTCCCCATAATGTACATTTTCTTACCAACGCGGGGTTGATCTACCAATCTGTTGGCGACTGGAAGAAGGCCGAAGCAACTTACAGGGAATTGGCACGGCTCCAGCCAACGGACGACAAGGCCTGGCACAACCTGGGGCGCGCATTGATGGAAGGGGCCAACATTAGCGAGGCCGAACAGGCCTATCGTCAAGCCGTCAGCTTGTGCGAATCCAATCCGGAATATTGGAAGAACCTGGGGATCACGCTGCTCAAGTTGAACCGCCCGGGACACGCGGAAGAAGCCTTGTGTTGCTTCAAGCGGGTAATCGCCGCCGATCCCAACGACGCGGAAGGCCACAACAACATGGGCATTGCCCTTGGTCTTCTGCGGCGACGAGACGAGGCGCTGGAAGCCTCGCACACGGCCATCAAGCTGGACCCGCGCTCCTGGCAGCCTTGGCTCAATCTGGCGCAAATCCATCTGCAGAACGACGAGGTCAACGAGGCTCTCGCGGTTTATCAAAACGGCATTGAACTGGCCACCGACAAGGACAGATTCAATCACACCCTGGGCCATACCCTGAACCTGCTCGGCAAGTTCGACACGGCCATCACATTTTTCCGGCGCGCTTACGAGAAAAATCCCAAGGATGTGGGCATCCTGTCCCAGTTCATCAGCCACCAGAAATTCACGCGTATCGACGACCCGCTTCTGCTGCAGGCACGCGCCGCAGTGGATGCGGCGAACGACGAGGGGGACGCCTTCATCAGCCTGTGCTTCGCACTGGGCAAGATCATGGACAAGCTGGCGCAGTACGATGACGCCTTTGCCTACTACCAGCGCGGCAACCGGCTGCGTTCCAAGACCCTGCAATTCAGTCGTGAGGCACACCGGCAGTATATAGACACCATCATCCAGCAATACGACACTGAGTCGATAGCGAAACTGCGCACGCTGGGCAACCCTAGCGAAACCCCCGTTTACATTGTTGGCATGCCGCGCTCCGGCACCACTCTGACCGAGCAGATCATTGCCTCCCACCCCCAGGTGGCCGGCGGCGGCGAACGAGGCTTCTGGAGTGAGGCCGAAAAGAAGCGGGCTGATGATAATGGCAGGCTAGACAAATCTGACATTGATTCGATCGCACAGGCGTGTCTGGATGACCTGGGCAGGGTCAAGGTGGCCGGCAAGGAGACCCAGCGAGTGACCGACAAGATGCCGGGCAATTTCCTGCGCGTGGGACTGATCCACGCGGTTTTACCCAATGCGCGCATCATCCACGTACGACGGCAGCCGGTAGACAATTGCCTGTCAATCTATTTCCAGAATTTCCGTGGCGACCACCCCTATGCTTACGACCTTGAGAATCTCGCCTACTACCGGCGTGAATACGAGCGGCTGATGATGCATTGGCGCGAGGTGATGCCCACCGACCGTTATCTCGAGTTTGACTACGAGGATCTGGTTGCCGACCAGGAAGGCATGAGCCGCAGGCTCATCGAATTCTGCGGTCTGGAGTGGGACGATGCCTGCCTGAACTACCATGAAAACGAGCGCGCCATCAAAACTGCCAGCATCTGGCAGGTGCGGCAAAGAATCTACACGTCCTCGGTCGAGCGTTGGCGGCATTACGAGCCCCATATCGGCCCCTTGATGGCGCTGCTGGAAACCAGCCCGGAAACCGCATAAGGACAACAGGGGGCGAATAACCGCATCAAGGTCATCAAGCGTATGGCCATGGATTCCGCGACTCGGCCTACTTCTTCCTGAAAATCAAGGGTGCGTTCCCCGAAAAAGCTCGATGAACCAAAAAAAGGCCGGGTTTCCCCGGCCTTTTTAATGGCTTTTCTTGAATTTCTCAGAACCGCATGGATACCCCAGCCGTCATCAGATCGATGTGATCGATATGGGGTGCATCGAATTTGAAGCGTTCCCACTCGGCACGCAGAGCAATATTGTCCAGCAGGGCGTAGCTCACACCCAGGCCGTAATACGGGTCCACGCCACGGTTCACGGTATCGGTCTGCGGATAGCCGGCGACGGTGATGAGTTGGGGTGGCGTAGCGAGATTGGTTGAACTCACCCGCTGCTTGCTGCTCCAGTTGCTGGCGCCCAGCTTGGCAAACACCGAGATGCTGTCCGTTACCGGCAGCGTGCCCATGGCCGCCAGCATCCAGGCATCGTTCTCCGCGACGAAGTAGCTCGTGCCTCTTGGTGCTGCCCCTGTCGTGTAGTCGACAGTGGCCTTCACGTCATTGAAATCCACAAAGCCGCCTTCCAGCGCGAGGTACTTGTTGAACTGATAACCCGCATAGACCTTCACACCCATGCTCCGCTGATCCACCCCCGTGCCGCTCAGGACCTTGCCCGCGGGCAGTTGCGCATTGAACCCGGCGGCGTCCCAGTCAGCAGCCTTGGACTGGCCGATGCCAAAGCCCGCATAGAGGCCATGGTCACCGGAGCCGAAGTTGATGGGCGCGGAGGGCGTATCGCCATAGTCCGTCACCCCTGGATCCAGCACCCAGCCAAAGCTCAATGCGAAAATGTTCTGGTGCATGCCAACCTCGACCCCGCCGAGAATGTTCTGGTCGATCGCATGCTGGCTATGCGGGGCAGCGTAGACGTAGGTGCCGGTCACTTCCAGATTATCATTGGCCTTGTAGGTAAAGCCGGCTGAATAGTGTTTTTCGGTCACCGCAGGCGCCAGGGTGCTGAAGGTAAGCTGGTCATCCGGGATCGGGCTCTTGCCGTAGTTGTAGCCGGCGCGAAGCTGCCAGCGCTCATTCAGGCCATAGTTGACCCCCAGCTTGTAGACCGTCTGGTTTTTCCAGCCAAAGCCCATACCCCCATCCAGGCCGAGCAGGGCCGTAAGGTCGGATGAAGACTGGATACCCCCGGTGCCATTCCCTGTAGTGGGGCCACGGTTGCCAATCGCCGGGACACCGGCGTAATTGATGCGCACAATGTCTGCCGCGATGGTCAGGTTCTTGGCCGGTTTCACTGCAATCCCAATGCCGTAATTCTCCGGAATATCGAAGTCTCCCTGCCCCGCGAACAAGCCGCGGTACTTGTCGAACTTGGTCATGTAGGTCTTGCTGGCATAGGTCAGGCCGACGCTCAGCCTGTCGTCCATGAACTTGCCCAGCCAGCCGAGGCGCACCCCGGCACCATAGCTGTAATCAAAACCCTGGTTGGTGAGATGATCCGGATCCGAAAGCAGCTGCCCGTTAAGCGGGCCAATGGGACCACCAAACTGAACGAAGGATTGCAGCCCATACGCCCTGAAACGCTGGACACCAATATTTAGCGACGCGCCAACTGCGTGCTTCTCGTTGATCTTGTAGGCGATCGTGAGCGGCGCGATCAATTGCTGCAGGTCGACGCCCAGCGTGGTATCGCGGTTGGGGTACGCGGTGGCTGCGGGCTTGAAGGAAAGGAAATTGTCACGATAGGTCGTATTGCCCCCCCCGTTGGGCAGGAAGGCCATGCCGACTGACAGCTTTTCAGTCAGGGGCATGGTCATCCCCATCTCCGGCATGATGAAATATTTGTTGTCGCTCTCCGAACGGCCATGAAACTTGAACGGAGCGTAGAGTTGACCGGCGTCGGGGCCGACCGCCGCAGAGCGCTCGGCGTCGAATATTGCAACCCCCATATCGCCACGCATCCCCGTGTTGACGGCGTTGGCCGGGTTGGAACCGACCGAGAGGGAATCCCGGCCATACGCAATCCCTACGCCGCCCATGGCTTGCGCGCGGAAACCATAACCGGTCAAAAGCATGCCATTGGTTGCATACACGGGTGTCTGAGCCATCCCTGCTACGGCAAGGGCCACACCCAAGGCCAGTTTGTTGTATTTCATACACTCCTCCGTTTCAAATAGTTTTATTGAAGATATTTTCAGCCACGATTATCCATGACTTCACGGTCGGCCAGACGCCGACTAGCACGCGCGAATACGATTCAAAGCAAAGTGTTGCGGCCACACGACAGCACATCAGCCCACTCAGAAATCCAGCAAAAAAGCGGCACCCCGAGGGATGCCGCTGATTTGCTGCTCTGCTTTTTAAGGCTTAGATGACTTGCTTGCGACGACGCACCGCGAAGCCCACCAGGCCCAAACCTGCCAGCATCATGCCGTAGGTGGACGCTTCCGGAACAGCACCAACGACACCATGCAACTCGGCGTAGTACTTGACAGTACCGAACCCGGAAGGATCGCCAACCGGAACGGTCGCGGTGTACTTCAGGGTATAGTCGCTGCCTACGGCACAGCCAGAACCTGTGGTACAGGTCAGGTTGCCCACGCCGTTGGTGTAGCCGAGCGACCATGCGCCGGTGCCCATCGGAATGTCCATGATGCCATTCCAGTCTACTTTCCAGCCGCTCATATCGATCGAGGCGGTGTCGCCGCTGGCCGAGATAATGCTGAGGCCACCGGTACCCATGGTCACGCTGTTGGCCGCATTGTCGCCGGGTGCGCCGTAGTAGGTGAAGGTCGCGAAGGCGGACTGAGCGGCGCCAGTCAGGGTCATGGCGGTAGTACCGGAAATATATGCAAACTGCTGATCGATAGCCAGTTTGTTTTTGTTGCCGCCCATGGTGAAGTACGAGTCAACCAGAGCACCGTCACTCACTACCGTCCAGTTTTGGGATACGGTCTGGCCAGTAACGGCGTCGTTCTGGATGGACAGCGTGTTGCTGCTGGTCAGGACAGCGTGGGCGCCGGTGGAAGCGAAAGCCATCGCAGCCAGCGCAGCAATTTTAGTCATTTTGAAATTCATTTTGTATATCTCCTCATGTAGAAATAATGATCGATCAAGCAACTACATCCTCCTGCCACATGGTGTAGATACCCTTGCACCAAACAAATCGTATTGCGGCGACCCAACAACTAGCAATGGCTATACCAGTCTTCGTTAGTCTTTACTTATAAAACGTTAAATCAAGCATTTACACGATGAATATAAGTATTCTCTATACAAGACCCGGTAGTTTATAACCAGGAGTGTAAAAAATTTCGACAAAAATGCGTCCGCTTGGCGAACTTGTCCAGCTTGATACGCTTGATCATCGGATCTCCAGATTGGATCTGGACTGAATTTATCTTATTAAATTAAATTGTTGCAGACACGGTAATCGGACTATACAAGATATGTAAAGTTTTCCGACAAATCTGGCCGATCAATCAATTTGTTATATGGATTAAAGGCTGCGTAGCAGTGATCGCCTCGTCTGGCGGCACACAGTGATCTGAACGATACAGATTCAAGGTTGAAAGATTCGAGATTCGGGCAGTTAGAGAGGGGCTGCGCAGGTGATACGCTCCTTGCGACTTGAATCTTGAATCTCAATACGCGTTCTGGTCGCGCCAGACGACGGCGAGCGTCTTGCCGATGATCATGAGATCAAAGCCGAGCGACCAGTTGCGCATGTAGTCGA